>JBEGVD010000110.1:0-6357 GCA_041178585.1 Actinomycetota bacterium | reverse complement strand
TTATGCAACAATTTGGCAGTCAACTCTGGTTGTCCTCGCACACATGTGCCACATGAACCCAACTGCAATAGGAACACTCATGGACAACGAATTTCTTGATCAGGTCGAGGAAGACCTCAATGACAACTCACATGAACCAGCTACTAGGGGTGACGTTCGAAATCTCGCACTTCGGGTAGAGCTGCGAATTATGAAATCTGAATCCGCACTTATTGAGCGCATCTCCGCAGTGAGAGATCAGTTGGATAGTCGGATAACGGAAACAAGCGAACGACTTGGCAACCAAATAGCCGAAACAAACGAACGCCTAACCGAAGCAAGTGAACGACTAGGTAATCGGATAACGGAAACAAATGAACGACTTGGCAACCAAATAGCCGAAACAAACGAACGCCTAAGCAACCGCATAACCGAAACAAGCGAACGACTAGGTAATCGGATAACGGAAACCAACGAACGACTCTCCTCAACGAACGAGCGAATTACATCGCTTGAGTCCTCGCTAAAGGACTATATGTACGCCACTGGATGGAAGTTCTTTGGAGCCACGATTGGCACGATGGGCGCCATGTTCACCGTGCTTGGGATATTCATCAACTCATCAATGAAGTAATCACTCGTTGGTGTTTGCAGCCTCTGCTTCAGCGATCTGCTTACGAACATCATCCATATCAACTTTGCGAATTGCCTCAATCAATTGATCAAGGGAAGCAGCAGGCATTGCACCTGGCTGGCTAAACAACATCACGCCATCACGAAACGCCATGATGGTTGGAATTGACTGAATGCCCATTCCACCGGCAAGTTCCTGATTGTTTTCAGTGTCTACTTTGGCAAAACGAATGTCGGCGTTTGCTTCGGCGGCTTTCTCGAAAATTGGACCGAACATTTTGCAGGGCCCGCACCACTCGGCCCAGAAATCCACCAACGTAATTCCGTCTGCCATGACAGTTTCTTCAAAGGTTTCGACCGTGAGGTTGATGGTTGACATGTTGGATTCCTGTTCTCGTGAGTGGCTACACACCAACATTATTCAATAATGGGTAGTCCCGTCTTATTCGCCGCGTTCTCAAGCGTTTGATAGTCGGTTATCTGAGTGAACCCGCTGGCTTTCATGATTTCTACTGCAACTCCAGAACGGCGGCCACTTCGGCAATACACGATGTACGGCTGTGCAGGGTCCAAATTGGGTAGTTCAGCTTCGAATTGACCGCTTTCAAGATCAAGATTTATCGAACCCTCCACGTGACCTTCCGCATATTCTGCTGGTGTCCGTACATCAATGATGATGGTGTTTGCTGTCAGCATTGTTTCCTCCGATGACGAGGATGATCCGCAGCCAACAAGGACGGCGAGTAATCCGACTGCAAAAAGTAATCGTTTAATCATTTGATGAAAATCCTAGTGTTGCGAGTAGCTTCCCCATTAGTCGTCGCCTTTCCGGCCATACTCTTCAATCATGTGGATTACTAACCACCGTAGTGATACAGGCGCACCCATCTTGGGCTTCGTGGCCAATGACACTTCACTGGCAGTTATTCGTAAATGGTTATTCGCGAATGCGGTGGTTCTCGTGAACCTGTCATGACATTGTCTATGGTAAATGCATGAAAATACTTGTGATTACCGCGCACCCAGACGACGTTGACTTCGGTGCCGGTGGCACTGTGGCCTCTTGGGTCTCTGAAGGCCATGAAGTGGTGTACTGCCTTGTTACTGACGGTCAGGCTGGCGGTTCGGACAACACCATTACACGCGATGAAATGGCGCGCATTCGTCGCAAAGAGCAAACTGCCGCTGCCAACATTCTTGGCGTTACTGAGTTGCATTGGCTTGGGTTCCCCGACGGTGCTGTCGTTCCCGACTTGAACCTGCGTCGTGAAATCAGTGCTGTTATCCGCATGGTCAAACCTGACCGCGTGCTCACACAGTCGTCCGAACGTCGCTACGACCGCATCTATGCATCACACCCCGACCACTTGGCAACAGGTGAAGCAGCGCTATGTGCCGTGTATCCAGATGCGCGAAATGAATTTGCATTTCCAGAGTTGCTAAGCGAACGCGGACTCGCACCACACAGTGTTCCTGAAACATGGATCATGGCAGGCCCAAACCCCAAGCATTTCGTTGACACCACAAACATGATGGACAAGAAAGTTGAAGCGCTGCTGTGTCATGCAAGCCAACATCAAGAACCAGCAGAACTACCTATGCGAATGCGCGGGTGGGGTGAGCAAATTGCTCAAGCTGGTGGCTTGCCTGCGGGAAGAACCGCCGAAGCGTTCTTAGTTGTAGATACGAAGTAGTTCTTCGCTAAGGAAGAACTGTCGTTTCGGTTGGCAGTGTGGTTTCAACCAGCGCAGGATCAATAGTTGTATCCGTTGGAATTGTTGTTTCAACAACTGTTGTTTCAACAGCAACAGGAACAGTTGTCGTTGAGCTCAATTCTGGAATGTTGACATAGGAATAGTTTTTCACTGGCTGAGGTTGACCAAGCCAGAATCCAAACGAAACCAAGAAAACCAGGATTGAAAACAGAGTTGAATTGCGTGGTCGACGTAATTTCATGCCGTCACCTCCCCGCTCACTTTGATTGCCGCGTAGGTACTGCGAAGTTCTGCAGCAATGCGACGGCGCAGTTCACGCTCAACCTTCCACTGCTGAACCGGAAGCGACCTACCAGCAACACGCACCTCAATGTCGGCTTCACCCAAGTTGTCTACGCCTTGCACGCTTGGAACCTCGATCAACATGTCTGCAAATTTTGGATCGCGCGCCATTTCTGCACACACACGGTCAATCCGAATGATTTCTTTCTCAATATCGCTTTCACGTGGAAGCGGCACTGTCACTAATACGCGCGACCAGTCACGCGACATATTGACGTTCTGCCGTAACTGCCCATTGGCAATACTGATGAGATCGCCGTCAAAGGTGCGAATCTTCGTTACTCGAAGTGTCACTTCTTCTACACGACCCTCCGCCCAACCAACGATGCCAAATGGTCCAAGGCGCACAATGTCACCTACTCCAAATTGACGTTCCGCAATGATGTACAAACCAGCGATGATGTCGCCCACCATTTGCTGGGCACCAAAACCCAAACCTGCACCTGCAACAGAACCGAGAAAAACTAGTGCAGATGGTGGCAAATTGAGCCGCAAAAATACCGAAGTGGTGGCTACAGCAATGACAATGAAATTGATTCCCCATCGCAATGCGCCAAGTACCGCTGCGCGATGCGCTCCCGTTGACAGCACGGACATGTCCGAATTATCTGGATTGCGATTCTTTACGCTCAAAATCTGCTGGTCAGCAAGGAATGCGACCAAACGCATCACAACATGCGCGCCAGAAATAAACATGATGATCGCAACGAGGTCGACTCGGATCCACTCTGAAACGGTGTCCCTACCAGTGGCGGCAACTAGAACGGCTAACGAATTCATCACTACAAGACTACGAGAACCGCAGGCGGTGACTGTGGCATGGCACACTTGAAACATGAACATAGAAATCAGCAAATTACGCAGGCTCAACCTGATTGCAGGACTGCTACACCTAGCTTCCCTCGCTGGAATCATTGCGCTTTCTAATGACGCAGCAATGCCTGTGCGTGCCACATATCTCACCGACGCCCCAACCCTTGATGCGTTCTCCGACCCGGTTCAACTATTCAATCTCAATATCAGTTGGATGATTGGCGCATTTTTGGCGCTATCAGCGTTCTTTCATTTTTTAATCATCAGCCCAAAGTTCTTTCCTCGATACAGCGCCGGTCTTGCTGCTCGACACAACTATTTCCGCTGGGTTGAGTATTCAATTTCCTCATCGCTGATGATCGTGGTCATTTTGCAGCTCAACGGCGTTGCCGATTACATCGCGCTGTCAGGCATGTTTGGCGTGAACGCATCAATGATTCTGTTCGGATGGTTACAAGAAAAGTACGCAAAACCTGGAAGCGGCGACATGCTGCCCTTCTATTTTGGTTGCATCGCGGGAATTGTGCCCTGGATCATGATTGCGATCAACACCCTTTCGCCAAAGGGTCCAGCCGAGTCGGCCACGCCGGGTTTCGTATACGGAATTGTGATTTCACTTTTCGTACTGTTCAACAGTTTTGCGCTTGTGCAGTGGAAGCAATACAAGGCAAAAGGTAAGTGGGCAAACTACTTGTATGGCGAGCGCGCATATATCGTGCTGAGTTTGGTCGCCAAGTCAGCCCTTGCATGGCAAATCTTTTCGGGTGCGCTAGCTGTTTAGTTTTTGATTTCGGCGGCGATATACACCGAGCACAAAGCGAGCAGCCACGGCCACCACCAGGGCAATAACAACCCACTGGAAAACTTCTACGTAGCTTCCAACGCTTTCCCAGTTTTCACCAAGTACTGCACCAGCACCGACAAGCGCAATGTTCCATACCAAGCTGCCTAAGAATGTGTATGCGATATACGGAACCAGTTTCATTCGCCTAAAGCCCGCAGGTATCGACACCACAGAGCGGATTAGTGGAACACAGCGCCCAACCAAAACAGCGCTCATTGCATGACGATCAAACCATTCTTCGGCGCGGGTTAAATCGGCCTCGCGAATCTGCACCCACTTGCCGAACTTGCGAGTGAACGCGTGTAGACGCTCGTCTCCAATAATCGCGGCGATCCAATACATAATGAGCGCACCGATAACCGACCCAACCGTTGCGGCCAGAATCATCAAGACAACTGAATAACTTCCCTGTTGGGCTACAAAGCCAGCAAAAGGAAGAACAATCTCCGACGGAATTGGTGGAAATACATTTTCAAGTACCACCAGTAGTGCAACACCAAGATAGCCAAGTTGTTCAATGACGTCTTGAACCCATTGGGCAAGTGAACTCAACAAGTCAGCGACTACTAACGACTGAGTTCTTTGCGATTCTTAAACTTCGAAGCGCGATAGTCCTTGTTCATTAACGCAATGACATCAATTGAGATCTCTTTTGGACACGCTGCTGAACACTCACCGTGGTTTGTGCACGAACCGAAATGCTCATCCATCGTTTCCACCATGGCTTCAGTGCGCTTGTAACGCTCTGCTTGACCTTGTGGAAGGAAGTTGAGGTGTGAAATCTTCGCTGCGGTAAACAAACTGGCTGCACCGTTTGGACAAGCAGCAACACATGCGCCACATCCGATGCATGCTGCTGAGTCCATGGCGGCATCGGCCACTGGCTTTGGAATTGGAATGAGGTTCGCATCTGGTGCTCCACCAGTTGCTGCAGAAATAAATCCACCAGATTCAATAATGCGGTCAAACGCACTGCGATCGACCATGAGGTCTTTAATGATTGGGAATGCAGTGGCTCGCCAAGGCTCCACCACAATGGTGTCATCACTCTTAAACGTACGCATGTGCAACTGGCACGTAGTTGTTGCCTTTTGCGGACCATGGGCAACGCCGTTAATCATGAGCGAACACGTTCCACAAATTCCTTCACGGCAATCGTGGTCGAACACCACTGCTTCTTTGTTTTCATGGATTAATTTTTCGTTCAGCACATCAAGCATTTCAAGGAATGAAGCTTCATCGCTGATTTCATCAATGGTGTAGTTCTCGAAATGCCCCTTGTCGGATGGGCCCGATTGGCGCCATACCTTCAGTTTGAGATTCTTGAGATGGCTCACTTGTAGCTCCTTGTTGCAAGGTGAATCGATTCAAATACCAAATCTTCGGTGTGGCGCTGAGGCTTCATTGCATCGCCTGTCCATTCCCATGCAGCAACATGGCAATAGTCTTCGTCATTGCGTTGGGCTTCGCCTTCTTCCGTTTGATATTCAGATCGGAAGTGAGCACCACAGCTTTCTTCACGAGTTAACGCGTCTTGGCACATAGCCATTCCCAACTGGAAGAAATCGTCAACGCGGCCGGCCTTTTCGAGCGTCTGGTTCGTGCTGTCGCCCGTTCCTGTCACACGCAAGTCGGTCTTGAATTCTTCGTACAGTGCTGGCAAATCGGTGAGTGCCTGCTGCAAACCTTCACGCGTGCGCTCCATGCCGCACTCGTTCCAAATGATCTTGCCGAGTTCGCGATGGAACCAATCTGGTGAACGCTTGCCCTTAACGGCAAGGTAACCGTTGTAACGAGCACTTGCTTCCGTCTCTGCTTGCTTGAACGCAGGGTGATCAGTGCCCGGAATGGTCTTTCCTAGCAGTGATGAAAGTTGATTACTGATGGTGTACGGCAACACGAAGTAACCGTCTGCCAAACCTTGCATCAATGCCGAAGCACCAAGACGGTTTGCGCCGTGATCAGAGAAGTTTGCTTCTCCTGCTGCATACAAACCAGGAATCGTGGTCATCAACTCGTAGTCGACCCACA
>JBEGVD010000109.1:0-4258 GCA_041178585.1 Actinomycetota bacterium | reverse complement strand
GCAAGACCGTATGCAAGACCCGCCATCTGTGCAGCGGCATTTGCCTTTGCTTCAGCTGGTGTGAGTTCTGCTGCAACGCGAATGCTCGCGTGTGCGATTCGTGTTAACGCTTCCATTTTTTTATCTCCTGTTTAGTTGTTTAGTTTTTTGTGGGTATCTGTAGGTATTCGATGTATCTGAATTAGTGCTCCGGGTGCGTTGCCCCACCGATGTACACCGCGGTAAGAACCGTGAAGATGTACGCCTGGAGGAATGCAACCAAGATCTCAAAGCCCGTCAAGAAGATGAGCAGGGCGAATGGCAAAATGCCGATTGGTACGAGGAAGAACTTCTGTGTCTCTGCCTGAATGAGCGACTGAGTGAGCAAGGCGAAGATGACCAACAAAAGGTGACCAGCCAGCATGTTGGCGAAAAGTCGAACTGCCAACGAGAACGGACGAACAACAAGAGTGGAGATGAGTTCGATTGGTGTCACCAAGATATACAGCGCTTTGGGAACTCCCGGTGGGAACAACACGTTCTTGAAATAGCCGAACAAACCTTGGTGCTTAATACCTGTTGCGTTGAACACCACCCACACAAGCAATGCCATGAACGCAGGAATACCCATGCGCGCAGTTGCTGGCATTTGAATGAACGGGATAATTCCCGGCAAGTTGCACAAGTAAATGAACACAAACATGGTGAGCAAGAATGGAGTCCAACCCATTCCTGATTTGCCCATGGTTTCCATGATGATGTTCTTCTCAACGAACTCAACGATGATCTCGGCCAAGTTACGGCTTCCCTTTGGAGCCTTGCGTGCATCTTTCAGTGAAGCAACAAGAAACAACGTTGTTCCAATGACCGCAGACAAGATTGCGATGATGACAACTTTGTTGATGCCTGGAACAACATCTTTCCAACGAAGAATGGTGTTGATTGGAGGGAAGCTAAAACCGCGCCCCGCGCTTTCACCAAGAATTACTGCAATTTGGTTTGAGAACACTGTGATCCTGCTTTATCGACTAGTTACTTGTTGAATCTTGGACGGTGGGGCTTGCTACGTGTTTTGGCTTGAGTCCGGGGAAAGCAAGCGACAAAGAAATATAACGCATTTCCCAGAAGAGCAACCCAACGTGACTAATGACAATAGTCATGCACAATGGCACGAGTTCAACCCACGTTGCGTTGCGGACAAAAAACACGGCTGCTGCGATTACTGCGAGGCGAAAAATATAACCGAACAACGTTGCACCCATCATGAGGGCGTATGAAATACGGGCGGTGTAGGACACCATCCACGCCGCAACAGCAAAGTTTCCCAGCACCAAAACAACGCCGTACGCACCCGACCATGCGCCGTTCACTCCCCACACCACTGCGCTGAGCCCAATCAAGATGGGGGCCACTATTGAGCCATGCTTAATGATGTCGCGAACAATTGCAGCCTCAGGCGCTGGGCCTTGGTCGTTCATGGAAAGAATCGAGGTGTATTCAGGATCGTCAGTTTTCACTGAGGCTCCTGTCGCGTTGGTGTGCCAATGATGCACTCGATCGCTGTTCTTCCAGCGTTTTCATACGTCCGTCGTAGCTGTAATACATGCGAATGAAGTTGCCAACAACTGAAAACACGACCAATGCAATAGTCACGATCGGCATTGTTCCTACTTGCGAATCGACTATCAGTCCAACGACCGTAAACACCAACACGCTCAGCGCCATCTCTGGACCACGACCGAGTGTGTCGGTAATGCCAGATTCCAATGCCTTCTTGGGCACCAACTTCTTAGGAAAGAACTTCAACGAGAAAATGCCCCTCAGGCTCGAACCGCTTGTGAAACTAAGTACAAACTAGTTTGACACTGCTAAACCCACCAAACCAGTCGTGCACTTGTGCGTTATTCGGCGTCTGCGTGCGGACGCCAACGGGGGTGCAACACCGTAAAGCCCGCCAACAGCACGGCAGCAACAATGAGCGGCCAAAAATTGGGCCTGCTGGAAATGAGCGCAGGGTACAAGGCAACGGCGGACAGCAGGGCCGTCCATGCCCAAAGAATTACCACGGCGCGGCGCGGTCCATGTCCAAGGGCAATAAGCCGATGGTGCAAGTGTCCGCGGTCAGCGGTGGCAAATCCTTGCCTGCTTACCGTGCGTCGCAAAATGGCAAACAGCACATCGAAAAACGGCACGCCAAGTATCAATAATGGTATAAACAATGGCGCAATAAAGAAATACGTTTGCCCACTCACACCTTGAAGCTGCGGGTCTGCACGACCACCAACCACACTCGTTGATACTGCCATCAACAAACCAAGCATCAGTGCGCCAACGTCGCCCATAAAAATTCGCGCAGGGTTGAAGTTGTACGGCAAGAAGCCCAAACAAATTCCAAGCGTGATGATGGCAATGAGTGGACCGATGTTTGGTTGTGCAAGCAAACCTTGATCTGCAAGATGCTTGCTGTACACAAAAAATGTTGCTGCAGCAATCGCCACAATTCCTGTCGCGAGTCCATCAAGACCATCAATCAAGTTGATCGCTTGTGTCATTCCTAACAACCACAACACCGTGAAGAGTGGAATCCAATCATTGGACAACACAAACACGTCAAGGAATGGCACGCGGAAATAAAACATGGTCACGCCAAACCACACCAACACCAATGCGACAACCACTACCCCGGTCACTTTCATTGGTGCAGAAAGATCTCGAATGTCGTCTGCGAAACCAAGTGCGGTGATCAAACCTGCCGCAAGTACGACACCAATCAATTCAGAGTTGCCAGAAATGACTGGCGAGAAGCGATCCATCCGCCACGCAAGGATGAGTGCAGCAACGAGTCCGCCCATAAACGCCAAGCCACCAACGTTTGGAGTTGGAACAGGGTGCGCTCGTCGTTCATCTGGTTCAGCCATCCAACGACGCTTGCGTGCAGAGCGCTCAACAAGCGGAGTAAGAATTGCTGTTACCACCGCGGCACAAAGGCCAACGATCAGATACCCGGTGAGATCAATCACGCACGCTTCGTGTACACAGGGAACTTGGCGCACAAAGCTGCAACCTTGGCGCGAACTTCTGCAACAGCAGCTGGGTTGGCACGGTTGCGCAGCGTTGTTGCGATGTATTCAGCAATCAATGCCATCTCTGGCTCTTTCATGCCCTGTGTAGTTACTGATGGAGTTCCAATTCGCACACCACTGGTGACGAATGGGCTGCGCGGATCGTTCGGAATGTTGTTCTTATTCAACGTGATTCCAGCTTCATCAAGAATGAGTTGCGACTCTTTACCTGTTAGCTCGGCATCGAATGGCCGCAAGTCCACCACCATCATGTGAGTATCGGTTCCGCCAGAAACCAGTCGGAAACCCTGTTTTGATAGGGCTTCTGCAAGCGCCGCAGCGTTCTTCACAATTTGCTGCGCGTAGACCTTGAAGCTTGGCTGCAATGCTTCATGAAACGCAACGGCTTTCGCTGCAACTGCATGCTGAAGTGGTCCGCCTTGGCTTCCTGGAAACACCGCTTTGTCAATTGCTGCAGCATGTGCAGCAGTGGTCAAAATGCAACCGCCACGAGGGCCGCGCAACGTTTTGTGCGTGGTGAACGTAACCACGTCGGCGTACGGCACTGGGTTCGGGTGTGCACCACCTGCAACAAGTCCGGCAATGTGTGCAATGTCAAACATCATGAGCGCGCCAACTTCATCGGCGATTGCACGGAATGGCTCTGGCTCAAGTCTGCGCGGGTACGAAGTGGTTCCCGCGACAATCATTTTTGGTTTGTGCTCCAGTGCTAGCTCGCGAATTTGATCGAAGTCCAAACGCTCATCTGTTGCACCAACACGAAACGATTTGAAGTTGTACAAAATTCCTGAAGCATTGACTGGCGAACCGTGCGTGAGGTGACCACCGTGGTCAAGGCTGAGTCCAAGAACTGTGTCACCAGGTTTGATGAGTCCGAGATACACCGCCATGTTTGCGCTTGCACCCGAGTGCGGCTGCACATTGGCGTGATCTGCACCAAACAATTGCTTCACGCGGTCAATTGCAATCGCTTCAATTTCGTCGACAACTGCGTTGCCTCCGTAATAGCGCTTGCCCGGGTAGCCCTCTGCGTACTTGTTCGTGAGCACTGAACCAGTTGCTTCCATCACATCTGGTGAGGTGAAGTTTTCGCTTGCGATCAATTGCAACCCAGTAATTTGGCGCTCATTCTCTTTATCAATCAGTCCAAAAACTTCTGTGTCTCTCTGAGTCTCCGACGGCCAAGGCATTAGCGC
>JBEGVD010000108.1:0-7458 GCA_041178585.1 Actinomycetota bacterium | reverse complement strand
ATGCGCCAAGAAATGAAGAAGCTTCCAGAAAAAGAACGAACCGTTCTTGTGTTGTATTACGAAGAGAATCTCACACTTGCCGAAATTGGCGATGTGCTCGGTGTGACCGAGAGCAGAGTGTCGCAGATTCATACGAAGGCGGTGCTGCAATTACGGTCACGACTTCGTGCCGCCGAAATTGATTGAGTTCGTTGCTGCGCTGTGTGCGCTTGTGTTGCCAACGCAGTTTGCGGTAACCGATTCGTTTCGCCCACCAACGTGTACGTGGTGCGCGGGTAATCGTGGTATCGAATACGCCACGCCGCCACGTGCTCCCGTGCATTCCGCGGCGAGTGGGGAAGTCACATTCGTTGGGTCAGTGGCAGGCACGTTGTATGTGGTGGTTCGCAGTACGAATGGGGTGTTGGTTACCCATGGTCGCTTGGAGAGCGCGCAGGTCCGCGCAGGAGACCGCGTATCTGCGGGCTTTCGCATTGGAACATCGGGAAGTGGCTTGTACATCGGAGTTCGTAGGTATGGCGCATATCTCGATCCAACGACCTGTGCGGCATCAGTAAAAAACCCAAGCGGGCTAAGGCCACGAGCCGTTTTGTTGCCGATACACTCACTCGGGCCGTAATTCCGCGGTGCAGTATCAAATTCACATACTTGAGTTCCGCCCTGTGGTCGTGAAAGCGCCGGGGCTCAAGTTTCTTAACCACAGGAGAGGAGATAGTCATGGCAATCGTCAGCATGCGCCAAATGCTTGAGGCAGGCGTTCACTTCGGACACCAAACCCACCGTTGGAACCCACGAATGAAGCGATTCATTTTTGGTGAGCGCAATGGTATTTACATCATCGATCTTGAGCAGACGCTCGATCGCGTAGATGCGTCATACAAGTTTGTTCGCGACATGGTCGCAAACGGTGGAAGCATCTTGTTCATTGGAACAAAGAAGCAAGCACAAGATCCAATTAAGTTTTTCGCTGACAAGTGCGGCATGCCGTACATCAATGAGCGTTGGTTGGGCGGAATGCTCACCAACTTCGACACCATCTCAAAGCGTGTTCAGAAGATGCAGGATTACGAGCGCATGCGCGACACCGGCGAATTTGAACTGATGCCAAAGAAGGAAGCCCTTCTCATCTCGCGTGAACTCGAGAAGTTGCAGAAGAACCTGTCAGGTATTCGCAACATGGCACGCCGTCCGACGGCAGTGTTCATCATTGACACGATGAAGGAAAGCATTGCAGTAACCGAAGCCAACAAGCTTGGACTTCCGGTAATCGCGGTGGTGGACACCAACGTGAACCCAGACCTCATCACGTTCCCAATTCCTGGTAACGATGACGCAATTCGTGCAAACGAATTGATGGCTCGCGTTATTTGCGAAGCAGTGATCGAAGGTCGTTTCATTGCTGAAAAGACTTCTGGTCGTTCATCGGCACCAGCAGCTGCACCAGCACCACGTAGCGCAGATGAGCAAGCAGCATTCGAAGCTCAGCAAGATGCAGCTCGCAAGTCCGCAGCAGAAGCACAAGCACAGCGTGATGCACGTGTTGCATCCGCAACCGAAACAAAAGTCGAAGGCTGATCATGTCGTTTACCGCTAAAGACGTAGCATCACTACGCGCCACAACAGGTGCGGGAATGATGGATTGCAAGAAGGCGCTTGAAGAAAACGGTGGAGACATCGAAGCGTCAAAGCAGTGGTTGCGCGAAAAGGGCCTTGCAGCAAGTGCAAAGCGTGACGATCGCGAAAGCGCACAGGGTGTTGTGGCTGTAAAAGTCACCGGCAATGTTGCTGCAATCGTGAAACTGAAGTGCGAGACCGACTTTGTTGCCGGAAGCGAGCAATTCATTGCTGAAGCCGAAGCATTGGCCGATTTGGTCATTGCCAAGGGTGAAGCAGCAGTGAGCGAACGCAATCAGCAACTTGAAGATCTCAAGATCTTGCTCAAGGAAAAGATTGATCTCGGTGACGTGGTTCGTTTCGAAGCAGCATCGGGCAACGTTCTCGACTTGTACTCACATATTCAAGGTGGTCGTGGTGTAAACGGCGTCATCGTTGAAATGTCCGGTGCAACGCAAGAACTTGCGCATGACATTGCAGTGCACATTGCATTTGCTCGTCCGAAGTACTTGAAGAAAGACGATGTTCCAGCAGACGTCATTGCTGCCGAGCGCGCAACCCTTGAAACGGTTACTCGCAACGAGGGCAAGCCGGAAGCCGCGATTGGCAAAATTGTGGATGGCCGCGTTCAGGGCTTCTTCAAAGACATTTGTTTGCTCGAACAGCCATACGCAAAGGACGACAAGCAGTCCGTTGCTCAGGTCATTGGCAAGTCCACCATCGTGCGTTATTCGCAGGTTGAGATCGGATAGTTGTAGATTTCGTACATGGCTGCACACCCAAAGGCTCGTTGGAATCGAATTGTTCTTAAGCTTTCAGGTGAGGCATTAGCCGAAAAATCTGGGTTCGGTCTTGACACTGATGTGTTGCATCAAGTTGCGACCGAACTGTACGAAACCAAACAAGAACTTGGCGTCGACATTGCTGTAGTCGTTGGTGGCGGAAACTTCTGGCGTGGCCTTAAAGGTGCCGGCCAAGGAATGGATCAAGCACAAGCCGACTACATGGGAATGTTGGCAACAGTCATGAACGGTCTTGCGTTTCAAGACGCACTTGAACGTGTAGGTCAACAATCGCGCGTGATGTCTGCTGTTGAAATGCCAAAAGTCGCTGAGCCATACATTCGACGCCGTGCAGAGCGTCACATGGAAAAGGGACGCATCGTCATTTTGGCGGGTGGAACGGGTAACCCATTCTTTACGACCGATACGGCAGCAGCATTGCGAGCCGCGGAGATTTCGGCACAAGTAATTTTGAAGGGCACGCACTCTGGCGTTGATGGTGTGTATACAGCAGATCCAAAAATTGATAAGACGGCCACGAAGTATTCGAACATTTCGTATCTCGAGGTCATTAACAAGGGTCTAAAAGTCATGGACAGTACGGCAATTACGTTCTGTCGCGACAACAACTTGCCAATCGTGGTATTCAACCTATTGCAGCGCGGAAATGTGAAGTCCATACTCCTGGGCGAAGAAATAGGTACGCTGGTCGAGTGATTGAAGAGACCTTGCTGGACGCCATGGACAAAATGGCAAAAGCCTGTGATCATGTCCAATCGCAGTTTTTAGGTGTTCGAACTGGCCGTGCAAACGCCTCGCTCGTCGAGCGCATTCCCGTGGAGTACTACGGGGCAACCGTTCCTTTGCAGCAGTTGGCCACCTTCCAGGTTCCTGAAGCGCGAATGTTGATCATTAAGCCTCATGACCGCGGATCAATTGCCGCGATTGAAAAAGGAATTCAAGCCAGTGATCTTGGCGTTTCCCCTGGAAACGATGGTGTGGTCATTCGCTTGTCATTTCCCATGCTGACCGAAGAGCGTCGCAAGGAATACGTGAAGGTTGTGAAGAACATGGCCGAAGATGGTCGCATCGCGTTGCGCAACGTTCGTCGAGATGCTCGAAAAGTTCTTGAGACGTCAGAAAAAGATGGCGACATCTCAAAAGATGATCTTGACCGCGCAGAAAAAGAACTCGACAAGCTCACGCAAGAACATGTTGAACAGATTGAAAAAGCATTTGCGCGTAAGGAACAAGAACTACTCGAAGTGTAAGGAGATCACTCATGGCTGATGACAATTACGGAAGCGATAACACGAACGATCCAACGATTGACTTTGGCGACGAGTTTGGAGTTGTTCGTTTTGGAAGCGACGACGACAGTGGTCCGGCACTTTCCTTTGGTGGCAATGAGACCGAGCAACTTCCGCATTGGACCGAACCAGCAACTGGAGAAATTCCACGCTTCATGAAGCAAGACACCGAGGCTGCTCGTCGTCCTGCTGCAAAGATCGATGATGAAACTGATGTGTGGTCGGCATACAACGAGCCATCAACTGGTGCACGTCGTCCGCCAGTAGACCTCACTGGTGGTTCACGCCGTTTCGAAACCACAACGCCGCCACCGGTTGAGCGTCCTCGCCGTGAAGGTCGCATCGTGATTGGTACTGACCCAACGGGAGAAACTCGTCGACCTGCTGCACCACGTGATGCATCGGGTGCGCAAGCACGTCCAACTCAAGTCACTCGTGCAGGCCGTCCAGCACAAGGCGGTCGACCAGTTGGTAGTCGACCAGGTGGCACCGGTTCAATTTCACGTCCTCCAAATGGTGGACGTGACTTGCCAACGGCAACAGCGGTTGGCGTATTGTTGCTCGCTGCATTCATTGGCGCATTGTTGCTCAGCCCAGCAGCAGTCATGATCATCGTCTTGGTTGCAATTGGTTTGGCTGCATTTGAGTTCTTCACCCAAATCACACAGGCTGGCTATCGACCAATTTCCATTATTGGAATTGTTGGATGCGTTGCAGCACCAGCGGTTGCCTATTGGAAGGGCGATTCGGCAATACCGCTCGTATTGATGTTTGCTTTTGTTGCAACTTCGTTGGTGTTCGTCAGTGGCGACAGCGTTGATTCTGGACCAGTTCCAAACAGCGCAGCAACCATGATTGCGCTCCTGTGGATTGGGCTCTTGGGCTCATATGCAGGACTCATCCTTCGCTGGTCAACACTTGGCGACGCATTTGCGCATCGCGGAACCGACACATTGTTCATCATCGTTGCTGGTGTTGTCGCCAACGACATTGCCGCATATTTCGTAGGTACCGCAATTGGTCGTCAACCGTTGCGCGAATGGATCAGCCCAAAGAAGTCGGTTGAAGGTGTTATCGGTGGAACCATCGGAACATTTGTCATCGTGGTGCTTGTTGGAATGCAGAGCACAACCTGGAACTCATTTGGTTCCTGGATTCTGTTGGCACTGGTGATCAGCGTCATGGCTCCTCTTGGAGATCTCACTGAATCGATGTTTAAGCGCAATCTGGACATCAAAGATTTTGGAACATTGTTGAGTGGACACGGCGGTGCGCTTGATCGCTTCGACAGCATGTTGTTTGTGTTGCCAGCCGTGTATTACCTCGGCATGGTTATCACGCCTTGGGCATAACTCGAGTAGCAATTGCCGGTTCAACCGGTTCTATTGGCACGCAAACGCTTGACTACATCGCGCAAAGCGAAGGCCAATTCGAAGTTGTTGGTTTAGGAGTAGGAACGTCTGCGCAAGCGGTGATTGCGCAGGCACAACAATGGAAGCCAAAAGTTGTTGCAGTTGCCGATGAATCTGCGCGCAAAGAGGTTGCACAAGCTTTACCTGGAGTTGAAGTAGTCGCCGACCAGTCGGCGCTTGCCGAACTTGCCGATGTTGTGGTGAATGGAGTTGTCGGTTTTGCGGGCTTGTCAGTCACCATGTCTACGCTTCAACGCGGAAAACGACTTGCGCTTGCAAACAAAGAAAGCCTCATTGCCGCTGGCCCGGTTGTGCAACCACTTCGCAAGATTCCAGGTGCCGACATTGTTCCTGTAGATAGTGAGCACTGCGCAATCCATCAATGTCTCAGAAGTTCAAGTGATAGCTATCGAGAAGTGAATCGCTTGTTGCTCACAGCAAGTGGTGGCCCGTTTCGCGGTCGATCAAAAGAGTCGCTTGCCACGGTGACGGTGCAAGAAGCATTGAAGCACCCAACATGGTCAATGGGTCCAAAGATCACTGTCGATTCATCTACCTTGATGAACAAAGGTCTTGAGGTCATTGAGGCGCACGAGCTGTTTGGCACCGATTTCGACAGCATCGACGTTGTCGTGCATCCGCAGTCTGTCGTGCATTCAATGGTGGAATTCAACGACGGGGCAGTGATTGCACAGTTGTCCATGCCCGATATGCGTCTGCCCATTGCGTATGCATTGAGCTATCCGCATCGAGCAAATGTGCCGTTTGGGTCAATTGATTGGTCATCGCTTGCACGACTTGATTTCGAAGTCCCTGACACGCAGACTTTCACTTGCCTAAACCTTGCTTACCAAGCAGGACGTGCGGGCGGTACCGCACCAGCGTGGCTGAGTGCGGCAAACGAGGTTGCAGTGGAGGCGTTTTTGAACGGTCAGATCATGTGGTCAAGGATTCCAGAAGTGATTGATGCAACGATGCAGCAACACGACGGTTTTGTGCCAACAATTGTTGAGGACATTTTGCACGCTGATGCATTAGCGCGACGATTTGCGCTGCAAGTGTTGTCTGCATGAGCAACGTCTATCGCAAATTTCGTGGGCAAATGGCTGCCGGTGGAGACACACAGGATTTAGCTGAAGAGTCGGGCGGCAAAAACGGAGCGCTCTCTTTAGCGTTACTCGCAGTGTTCTTTGTTTGGTTAGGCATGAACAACCCGTGGATGTTGGTGTTTGTTGTTGGACTCATCATCTCGATCTTTCTTCACGAGTTTGGTCATTACTGGACGGCGCGAAAAACGGGCATGAAGGTGACACAGTTTTACATGGGGTTCGGACCGCGCCTGTGGAGTAGGAAGCGTGGCGAACTTGAATACGGAGTACGCGCCATTCCACTTGGTGCTTTTGTTCGCATCATTGGTATGAGCAACTTGGACGATTGCGATCCTGCAGACGAAGACCGTTCATATCGCTCGAAGTCGTATCCGCGTCGATTGTTGGTCATCACTGCAGGTTCGCTCATGCATATGGTCATTGCATTGACATTGTTTATTGGTGTGTATGCGGCTGCTGGTCGCTTGGGCGAAACGGGAAGTGTGCGCATTGTGTACGCGCCGGTCAGTGGTTCGCCTGCAGCAGAAATTGGTCTTCGTGAAGGCGACGTTATTTCAGCAATCGATGGGCAAGTGTTGAAGTCCCGGGATGATCTCGTTACCGCAATTACCAGCAATCCACCGGGCAAAGTGATTGCGATTGACATTGAACGTGATGGAGTGTCGCAATCTTTTGAAGTAACCCTGGCCGCTAACCCGACCGATGCAACACGTGGTTATTTGGGCGTTGGCACCGAGTCGGTGGACTACATCAAGCAGTCAGTGCCGAGTGCATTCGTGTATGCGGTGCGCGATGGCGCGCAGGCAATTGTTGGGTCGGTGACGGCGCTTCCACAAATTTTCAATCCTGCTAACGCCATTAACAGCCTGCGTGACTCGGTTGCAGATCCAGCAACGCGACCAAGCACGATTGTCGGAGCAAGTCAGGTTGGCGGTGAGGCAGGTGAGCGCGACGGACTGAAGGGCGTGCTCATGCTGCTCGCGTATGTCAACGTTTTCGTTGGTGTCTTTAACATGTTTCCTTCGTTGCCGTTTGACGGAGGTCACGCTGCTGTTGCCACCTACGAAAGACTTCGCAGCCGAAATGGTGTGCGATATCGGGCCGATTTCAGCAAGATGATTCCGCTTGCAACGGCAGTTATTGCACTACTGATCGTGATCACTTTTGCTGGCTTGTATCTAGACATCACGCAACCCTTCGGGTAGTGGCACACTGGTAACTATGAGTTTCG
>JBEGVD010000107.1:0-15806 GCA_041178585.1 Actinomycetota bacterium | reverse complement strand
ATGGCGAGCATGGAGCTAGCGCAATGCGCACCATTGCGCCGTGGCTGCGATCGTGATGCAACTCCACCATGCGCTGTGATTCCGCCAAAATCACATCGTGATCTTGCACCACATTGTCGGGTGGCAAACCACCATCTTTTTCAGACAGAGACATTGACCCGCGCGTTGGATGAAATCGCATTCCAATGTCTTGTGCTGCAGAAATTTCTGCACTCAGCAAATCTCCTGCGCCTGCAGGATGCACATAAAGATGATCGGTAGAGGTCGTACATCCCGACAATGCCAGTTCGGCAAGTCCAACCCACGCCGAAACATGTGCGGACTCTTCGTTCAATGTGCTCCACAACGGATACAGAGTTTTCAACCAACCGAACAACGCAGCATTGGTCATTGGGGGAAATGCGCGCGTGAGGTTTTGATACAGGTGATGGTGTGTGTTCACCAAACCTGGTGTCACTAAACAATCTGTTGCATCGATGGTTCGAGTTGCAGATGGCTCACTACCTGCGGTTCCAACTCCGGAAACAAGTCCGTTGGTGATGGCTACCCAACCACCAGAAATTTCTCTGCGCTGATTATCAACAGTTGCGACTAATGCCGCATTACGAATGAGAAGATCAGATGTTGACGTCAATGAGTTCACTACCCTCGTGGCGCTTATCGGCATCCTTCTGCAGGAAGAAACCAATGAGCGCAGCAAGTCCAGCTGTGGACAGGCCAACCACTACGGGGAAACCAATGAGTGCAAGAACGATGAGTACGGCTCCAAGCATGACAATTACCGTAGTGGCTTGAAAGCCCAGGCTTCGATCTCCACCGCACCACCAAATGGCAGCGAGGCAACGCCAATGGTGCTTCGTGCTGGACGACTGCCGTCAAACCCGGCGACGTATGCCGCATTAAAAGTGGCGAACGTGTCCATGTCGGTGAGGAAGCACAACGTTTTCTTGACGTCCTGAATACTGCAACCCGCAGATTCCAGTTGAGCCTTCAGGTTGACCACTGCTTGTGCCGTTTGCTTAGCAACGCCACCTGAAACGATTTTTCCATCAACAACACCGAGCTGACCCGAAACAATGACCCAGTCTCCTGCACGAACCACAGGGGTGTATGGCCCAAGTGGTGCGGTTGATTTTGCAGTCTTCTTTACTGTCTTTTTTGCAGTCTTTTTTGCAGTCTTTTTTGCAGTAGCCATACTTCCAGCGTATAGGGCGACGGCTTCTGAACGAAAATGACTCGTACGATGAAGGCATGATCTCACGCCGCCAATTTGTTACCGGAACACTTGCCACATTTGGCCTTGGGGGATCGCTCAGTTTTCTTACGTCTTGCGGAACTTCCTCATCAAGCGCGGGAAGCGAACTTTTCCAGGTGGTCCAGCGATTCCCTCAGGTGTTGGTACCTGGCTCGGTGCGCATTCCTATTTCACTTGCCAACCAAGCGGGCCTGCTCGGAAAAGCCAGTGGTGTCGAATTGCCAACACAGCTTCGCGCACAGTTGTTGAATTCAGAAACCGGCGAAGTGGTAATTGCCGACATGGTGGCGATGAGACACGATGCAAACATTGATCCCCCGTACTGGCCGTTTCGTGCCGATATTGCAGCTACCGGTATTTACTCACTTGTAGTTGAGGGCGGCTCACAAGACGGTGCAGGAGTGCAGATCATGGATCCAGCAACAGTTTCCATTCCTCTCATCGGAACACCACTTCCTGGTTTTGATACTCCCACTACTTCAGATTCGCGCGGCGTTAATCCGCTATGCACGCGCAACCCTGAGCCATGCCCGCTGCATGACATCACGCTGAACGAAGCATTGAAACTCGGCAAGCCGATTGCGTATTTGGTTGGCACTCCTGCGTATTGTCAAACCGGCACATGCTCACCCGCACTTGATGGATTGTTGTCAATGCGCGAAGTGGTTGGCGACAGACTCACCATGTTGCATGCCGAGATTTACACCGACGACACCGCAACAATTGTTGCTCCCGCAGTTGAAGCACTCAAGATGACGTACGAACCAGCGCTGTTCATCACCGACGCCAAGGGCGTGTTAGTAGAGCGATTCGATGCAATCTTTGATGCAGTAGAAATCACCGAAGCGTTTACCGCGCTTGGTGTGGTGTAGCGAGATCAGCTAAAGCTGTTGCCACAACCACAAGTGCGTGATGCATTTGGGTTGTTGATCTTGAAACCAGCGTCTTGTAGACCGTCCTGGTAATCAAGGCTTGCTCCAACGAGCAACTGTGACGATGCTTGGTCGACTACAACCTTCACATCACCGAAAGTCAACTGCTGATCTTCAGCGGTGAAGTCACCATCAAAAAACATTTCGTATGAAAACCCTGAGCAACCACCAGGTCGCACTGCAACGCGCAAGGCCAAATCAGTTGCGCCTTCTGCTTCAAGCAATTGCTTAACCTTTGATGCTGCATTGTCGGTAAGTGTGATCATGGAGTTCATGATACCCCTGACCTGATGCAAGGTACAGGGCACAGCGTTACAAAATTTCAGGTTGCACGATAGGTTTTAACCATGTCCAGCCCCCTTGTGGCACCTCCAACCGCAGGTGAAATCACCGAGCTTTTACGCGCGGTCATGGACCCTGAACTAGGCGACAACATTGTGGATCTGGGAATGGCCGGCGAGGTCACTGTTAGCCCAGATGGCTTAGTGGCCATAGCCATGAAGCTCACCATCAAAGGTTGCCCGTTGCGCGTGCAGATTAAGAACGACATTGAGTCGCGAGTTCTAGTGCACCCTGGCGTAACCAAAGTGACCATTGACTGGGGTGAGATGACCGCCGATGAGCGATCTGCGGTGATGACTCGCGCGCGATGGAACGCAAAAGAGCAAGCAAGCGATACTCAAGTTCCCATTAACGCACGTGTGCTTGCCATTGCCAGTGGCAAAGGTGGTGTCGGGAAAAGTTCGGTCACCGTAAACCTCGCTGCAGCAATTGCTGAACAAGGAAATATCGTTGGTGTGCTCGATGCAGACATTTGGGGTTTTTCGATTCCGCGCATGTTGAACATGCCTGACCGACTTGAAGCTCAACGAGTTGAAGGCAGCGATAAGCCACGCATTATTCCTAACGAGCGCAAAGTTGGAACTGGCCTGTTGAAAGTCGTGTCAACAGGAATGTTGGTTGAGGACGAAGGCACTGCGTTGATGTGGCGCGGACTCATGCTCACGAAAGCCGTTGAACAGTTTTTGAACGATGTTCAGTGGGGCGAACTTGACTATTTGCTCATTGACATGCCGCCAGGAACTGGTGACGTACAAATGGGGCTTGCACGCATGTTGCCACGCACCGACTTGGTTATTGTCACCACGCCTGCAGTATCGGCACAAAAAGTTGCCATTCGTGCAGCCGACATGGCGCGTCGCAGTTTCTTGCGCGTTGCAGGCGTCATAGAAAACATGACTTCATTCACTTGCGAGCACGGAAAAACCTACGAACTATTCGGACAAGGTGGAGGACAAGCACTTGCCAGCGAAATTGGTTCTCCATTACTTGGAAACATTCCGATTGAAGCTGCGGTTGCTCACGGAAGCGACACGGGTGAACCGATAGTGCTCAGCAAGGTTGGTGCTGCCGCAGAAGCATTTGCTGCAATTGCTCAGCGCATCATTAGTGAAACCGTCTCCATGCAAGACATGGTGGGCTGTTCAGCACGCAAGGAAGAAGTTGTACAAGTTTCCGTTTCTCAGCGTCGCTAGTTTTTGTAGTCAGTGTCGCCTGGCAATGCAATGCCCACCACTCGACCTTCAGCATCAACTTTGAGTTGAGGAATTATTGCCGTCGGTGTGCCGATCTTCTTTGCTGCAACAAGTGCATCATCGGTTGTTGCATGTGGAAGCAAGAACTCTAAATTGCGAACGGTTGGTGGCATCATGGCCAAATCACCTCTTTGCTGACGGTCCAATGCGTCTGCTGGCGAAACCCACAAACTGGCAATGGTTTCTCTGTCATCATGCAGTGGTTCCTGGCCTTCTGGTGCCCTTGCTACAAAGAATCGCGTATCGAAACGACGCGCCTCACCAAGTGGGGTTATCCAGTGACTTACATAATGAATGTTGTCGGTTATAAGGCACAGCCGCTCGTCATCGCATAACTGCATCATCGAAGTATTTCCTTCGTGCACCTGGTGTCGGGCCTTTGAAAATCGGTCAATTACGTCTTCGTCTTCAAAGCGAATCAATTTCTGTCCATCTGCGGGTCGGGCAAGCAACACCCCTGCTTCTTCAAAACATTCGCGAATTACTGCCACCCAATACGAAAGCCCGCCGTATGGAATTCCGAGTAGTGCACTGGCTTCTTCGTCAGTCATCCCATCGCAATGCGCTTCAAGCGTGGACTCTGCGTCGTTGGCGTCTACACGACCACCAGGAAACACATACATACCTTTTGCAAACGCGGCATTCAACGTGCGCTGCAACATAAACACTTCGACACCATTTAGCGGATGATCCCGCAGCAGCATCACCGTTGCCGCGGGCCGAATTGGCACCATCACCGGATCAAATTCGTCTGTCGTCATGATTCCTTGACGGTACTCACTGCTCGCTTACTTCGACTTAATACATATGCGCCAACTACTGCAACAACGCTTCCTAACACTGCCAGTGGCGCAACCGTTTCATGATTAATCAGCACGCCAACTGCAAGTGAAACAGCCGGCATTAAATACAAACTTGCAGCGGCCCGCGTTGAACCAATTCGACCCGACAGCGTCACCATTGCATAATGCGCCATGGCTGTGCCAAGCACGCCTAATGCGAGTATCGCCACAAAAGGACCCCATGCGAATGGTCGATCGTTGTTGATAAACGAATAAATACCAAGTGGTGCAAGAAAGATAACCGCGACAATTTCAGCACGCAGCAAAACAGGAAGCGAACCGTACTGTTGCTGCAAAGGTGAGGCGACGTTCAGCGAGAACCCATACATAACGAGTGCTATCAGAATAAGCACAACCCCAAACATGCTGGACGAACTTTCACGAATTGACGGCAATGCGATGAGCACTACTCCACCAAATCCGATTGCAAGTCCTAGCACTTGACCTCGTGGAGGCAACCGCCGTGCAATCACCGATGCCACAACAGCAACAAACAGTGGTGTTCCTCCGTTCAACATTCCTGTCACACTGCTAGCAACATGTTGTCCTGCAAAGGGAAACACCGTGAGCGGAACAACTAGCCACACTAGAGACAACACAATGATGTTTGGCCACGCTGCTTTCGGAACTGGTTGCCGAGCTTTTGGAATCATGCTGAGTGTGATGCAGCCAAATAACACACGCATTGGGGTAATCATGCCTGGTGCAAATGAATCCAACCCCACATCAATGAAGTAAAACGATGAGCCCCAGATCACCCCTGGAACGACCAGTAACAACCAATCAATTGGCTGTAGTGGTGCTGTTTCCGATGCCTCGCGACGTTGGGTTGCTACGTTACTCACTCGCGCCAGATCGCTTCTCGCGATAATCGCGTGCAGCACCTTCCAGCGGTTCGATTTCCAGCGTCACACCATCAATTGCAGCAACGCGGAACGAAGCGCCAGAAGTAATTGGTGTTGAACGGTTGGTGCGTGCACGCCACTGCGCATCATGAACGTTGACAATCCCTTCAGGGTTCACGTCACTTACCGCTACACCTTCGGTGCCAATCAACCATTCACGACCAATTGTTGGTGTTGCAAAACGAGTGCGCACCATGCTTGGCATTCCCACAATGAACGCCAGTGCCATCATTGCAATACCAGACACAAGCGTGATCCAGGACATGCGCATGTTGCTGCCATCTATCGGTCGATAAAGCGCAAATGATGCAACCACAAACATGACGAGACCTACCCCAGTCCAAAAGCGTGGCACTCCCACCTGAACATCGACTGCAAATGCGAGCAAAGCAAGGACGATGAGTGCAACTGCCCATCCGCGCACTGGCAATGAAGCAAGACCGTATGTTCCGAGCAGCGAGCAAATTGCACCGACAACTCCGGCAATTCCAATTCCTGCCGTAAAGAACTCAAACACCAACAGCGCCAATCCAATGGCAAACAACAAGTAGGCAACGGGTGGACTCGCGACCGTGTGCATCAATTGACCCGTGAGCTCCAACTTAAAGAAACGTGCGGTAGTTGCATCGCGAACGATTTGACCACTGCTGTCTACTTTTTCAACAACAGTGTTCAATTCTGTGTTGCCAACTTTTATTCCATCAAGGGCGAGCAGCATGTTGCGCACAACTGGAACACCTTGGTCGTCACCCGCGTAATTCAACACGCCTTCTTTGCGTGCTTCTGTGAAACCGATCGTTGATGTACGAAGCACGGCGCCAATGGTTCCGAATGAAATCTCGGTTCCATTCACCTTCAATGCTTGTCCCGTGTAACCAATTCGTGCACTTGGTGCCATTGCTCGCACATCGGCAACAGCCAGCAACTGCGCCGACAGTCCAAATGCACGCGCGCCTGATGGACCAACCCAAACGGCAACTGGAATGTCCGCTTCTGAAATTTTTGTGAGCAGTTCAGCCATTCGTTCTGCCGAAACCACTGCGCCACGCGAGTTCACCTGCAACACCAATGCTTGCGCCCCGTTTTGCTGCGACCGAACAAGTGCGTGTTCAATATTGGCAACCACCACATTGTCAATCAGACCGCTCACCGCGACGATGTCTACGGGCGCCAAGTCTTCTGCAGATTCGGCTCCCGCATTTCCGTTGAAGGAGCACAACACTGCTCCAACGGCCAATGCGGCGATTGCAAGCCGTGAAACACGCGAGAACTTATGCACGAAAACCTCCGGGGTAAGCAGAACTGCACCTGTACGGTATCCGCGCGATGCCTACCCAGTTATGCTCAAGACGTGCATATTTTGGTTGGAACCGACGCCCAATGGGTACTCGATGAAGTGCTTGCAGCCCTTAGTTCTCCAGAAAATTCCTTCACTGTCTGCAGCAACGGTCGCGACGTTCCAGAAGCGATAAAAACGCGCACCCCAGATATTGCAATTCTTGATCTTCAATTTGGGACGATGGGTGGCATGGCTGTGACCATGAATTTGCGTCTCGATCACAGTGATCACCGCATTCCACACATTCCTGTGTTGATGTTGCTTGATCGTGATGCAGATGTGCACTTGGCAAAACGCAGTGGCGCCGAAGGTTGGCTCGTGAAGCCGCTTGATGCGTTGCGAATTCAGCGCGCAATTCGTGCTCTCGTTGCTGGGGACTCCTGGCATGAAGGCACTACTGCGGGCGCATCTTCAGCCAGCCACTAATTTTTTGTAAACGACTGCACGATTGCTGAGAACACCAGCGAAACTGGACAAATGTCGAAGCCAGCCCCCACGAAGATTTTGATTCCCTCTGCACTTCTTCCGTCTGACGGACGCTTCGGTAGTGGGCCATCGAAAATTCGCGATGCACAAATTGATGCACTCGTTGCTGCGGGCAAACACATCATGGGCACCTCACATCGCCAGGCGCCCGTCAAGAATTTGCTTGGATCAGTTCGCGATCAATTGAGTCAATTGTTTTCTTTGCCACAGGATTGGGAAGTGGTGTTTGGAAACGGCGGAGCGAGCACATTTTGGGATGTCGCAACGTTTGGACTCATTGACACGCGCAGCGAACATTTGGTGTTTGGTGAGTTCTCCTCAAAGTTCGCCGATGCTGCACGCAAAGCTCCACATCTGCAAGAGCCAGTTGTCGTTGAAGGCGCTCCAGGCACCGTTGCAGAAGTTGAACTAGCCGACGTTGACACCTATTGCTTTACACATAACGAAACCAGCACGGGTGCGACTATGCCGCTCGTTCGCCCAACAACTCCACAAGACGCACTTGTGGTGGTTGATGCAACGTCTGCTGCCGGTGGAATCGCATGGTCGACAAGCGAAGTGGATGTGTACTACTTCTCACCGCAAAAGGGCTTCGGTTCTGAAGGCGGAATGTGGATTGCACTGTGTTCACCACGAGCAGTTGAACGCATCAATTTAATTGCCGCAACCAAACGTTGGTGTCCAACCTCGCTTGACTTATCAGTTGCACTTGAAAACTCCCGTGCCAACCAGACCTACAACACTCCATCAATTTCAACTTTCGTATTGTTGAACAATCAATTGCAATGGATGCTCAAAAATGGCGGACTCGAGTGGTGTGTTCAGCGAACAACACAGAGTTCGCAATACCTCTACAACTGGGCAACGCAGCAGAGTTATGCAGCGCCATTCGTTCACAACCCGGCTTTCCGTTCCCCAGTAGTTGGCACGATTGATATTGATGGAATCGAAGCAAGCACCATTAACGCAGTGCTGCGAGAGAATGGCATCGTTGACACCGATTCCTATCGCAAACTTGGCCGTAACCAGATTCGCGTATCTATGTTTCCATCGGTTGAACCGACTGACATCCTTCAACTCACCAAATGCATTGACTACATCGTGGAGCAACTGTCATGACCAGCAAACGAATCGTGATTGCCGAAACCATTGCTGAATCTGGCCTAGATCGGCTGCGCGCTGCAGGCTTCGAAGTAGATATTCAACTGGATAAAACCCCAGAAGAAATGCACGAAATCCTGCGTGGCGCACAGGGCCTCATCGTGCGCTCGGCAACCATGGTTGATGCCGCAATGTTGAAGGCCGGAAGCGACCTAGTGGTAGTAGCTCGCGCCGGCGTTGGCCTAGACAACATTGATGTTGAGGCTGCAACTATTCAAGGCGTAATGGTGGTGAACGCACCACAGTCAAACGTGTTGTCGGCAGCCGAACACACCATGGCGCTCATCATGGCTATTGCTCGCAATGTTCCTCAGGCACATCGATCCTTAATGGAGGGACGCTGGGAGCGCAGCAAATGGGAAGGTATTGAACTCGCAGGAAAAACCCTTGGCATTTTGGGGCTTGGACGAATTGGCACACTCGTTGCACAACGCGCTCGAGCATTCGACATGCGACTGATTGCATTTGATCCATTCGTCTCTGCAGAACGCGGACGCGAGCTGGGTGTCGAAATGACCACGCTTGAGCGTGTGGTGGAACAGGCAGACATTCTGACTATTCACCTACCGAAGACAAAAGAAACCAACGGCATTATTAATGCAGAAATGATGAAGCGTGCGAAACCATCGCTGCGCATTGTCAACGTTGCGCGCGGTGGAATCGTGAACGAGCAGGATCTTGCCCTTGCACTTCAAAACGGCACCATTGCGGGAGCGGCACTTGACGTCTTTGTCAAAGAACCAACAACTGATTCTCCGCTATTTGCGCTGAACAACCTTGTTGCAACTCCCCATTTAGGTGCAAGCACCCGCGAGGCACAAGACCGAGCAGGCGAAGTTGTTGCCGACATGGTGCAACTTGCTTTGAAGGGTGAATTCGTTCCATTTGCCGTCAACCTTGAAGCAGGTGATGCCAACGAAACACTGAAACCATTCATTCCTCTTGCCGACCGATTGGGTCGAGTCTTTGCTTCACTCATTGAAACAGCTCCTTCTTCAATTGAGATTTCCACCATCGGAGATATCGGTGCATACGATCCGGGTCTCATCACCATCAGCGCGGTAAAAGGCATGTTGTCGCGTTGGACAAATGAGCCAGTCAGCCTGGTCAACGCGCCGACCATCGCGCGAAATTTAGGGATAGCCATTGAGAGTGTCGCTTCAACAAATACCACTCATCGCGACTACGTAAACCTCATCACTTTGCGATCTGGTGATCGCAATCTTTCAGCAACACTTACTGGTCGACGTCGCCAAGGTCGCATCGTGATGATTGACGACCATCTCACTGACATTCCTCCGTCAGAACACATGTTGGTGGTGAAAAACGACGACAGGCCAGGCGCAATTGGACGCGTTGCCACAGCGCTCGGAGATGCCGGAATCAACATTGCCAACATGGATGTAGGAACCACTGAAACCGAAGGCAGTGCGCTGATGTGCATTGCAACAACAACGGCGGTGCCACTTGACGTGATGAACAAGCTGCGCACGCTCGAAGGTATTTCGAGCGTTGTTTCTGTTGGCGCTTAGCAGCACCAACTATTTCTTGCGGCTTGCTCTCTTCGCGCGGGGTAATGGCATGCGAACTAGATCATCATCAATGATGTCGTGTCGTGGACCCCAACTGCCAATGAGTGCTTGAGCCATGGCGGCTGCCGGCAACGCAAGAACCGCACCAACTGGCCCAAGTATTGCACCACCAACAATTGCCGAACCAAATGCAACTGCCGCATGCACGTGCAATGTTCGCGCGGTGATGCGTGGCGAGATGAGATAGTTCTCGAGTTGTTGGTACACCAATACAAACCCCACAACGAGCAATGCTTTAATTGGTGAATCAAAGAACGTGAGTAGCAGCGGCAGTACTCCAGCAAGATACGTGCCCACAACTGGCAAGAATTGAGAAACGATTCCAACCCACAGCGCCATCGCGATAGGCGCCGGTGTACCAATTGCTTGAAATGCAATCCAGTGGAAAAACGCAGACACCAATGCAAGTAGTGCTCGCGAATACAGATACCCACCAGTTTTTGCAATTGCAAGATCCCACGTTCGCAATACCGCTCGCTGTCTATCTTCGGGCAATCGACTACAAATCACTCGCCTCAGTCGCGGGCCATCGGCAACAAAGTAAAACGTAAACAACACAATGGTTAACAACTGCAACGATGCGCCAAGTGCGTTTACTGAAAGCGAAATCACTTTGCCCTGTTGGTTCTTAATGAACTTCTGTACCGGACCTTTAGGGTCCGCAATCGACGCATTCACTTCTGCTGGATCAATGTTGGCGTTAAAGGTGTCGTTCACAAAATCAACCGTGTCGTTGACATACATTTCCGAATTCTTCAAGACATCAGCAACCTGACTGCCTACGAGGGTTCCTACCGCACCAAGAAACACGCCAATAAACGTGATTACACCAAAGATGATGAGCAACGTTCCTGAACCACGTCGCCATCCACGTCTGGCCAACCGATTGACGCCTGGCTCAATGGCGAATGCCAAAAATATTGAAATCAGCACGAGCAACAAAAAATTGGATAGCTGATGAAACAGCTCCCGCGTGACGAGGGCGGCAAGAAATGCAAGCCAAAACAAGACAATCGCTCGCGGGACCCACTTTGGCATTTGGTCTGTAGTCACATAATCACAGTAGTTGTCAGCGTGACTGCATAAATTGACCCCTACCGTGGCACCATTAACTAATGGACATCGCCAAGACACTCAATCTTGAGTCACGCCTGAATGATTTACGTGATTCTCTTGGTGAGGCGCTCCGTGATCGAGTGGTTGGACCAAATGCCGACACCCGTGTTCAGCAGATTATGGACGTTGATGGTCCTCGCTGGTTTGCAGATGACCGCCCAATTCGCATCGTTCACGCCGATGCTTCAATGTTTATTGGCGGATTGCGCGCGCTGTTACTGCAAACCCTTCATCCACTCGCAATGGCGGGGGTCGCTCAACATTCCGATTACAAAAGCGACCCATGGGGAAGATTGCAACGCACCGCTGACTTTCTTGCGGCGACCTCCTTTGGCCCGTCCGATGAAGCACAAAAGATCATTGATCGCATTCTGCATGTGCATAGTTTCGTAGTGGGAACTGCAAGCGATGGTCGCCCCTACTCGGCCAATGATCCGCATCTGCTTCGTTGGGTGCACGTCGTTGAAGTGGATAGTTTCCTTACCGCGCACACTCGTTTTGGCGAACAGACTTTGACGCAAAATCAACGTGATGGATATGTCGAAGACATGTCAATGATTGCCGCGAAACTTGGAGTTACTGCACCTCCGAAAACTGAACGTGCACTACGCGATCAGATGAAATCGTTTAAGAACGAACTGCACAGCACTGCCGAAAGCCGCGACGCCATTAAGTACCTCATGTTTAATCCACCGCTTCCCTACCCTGCGCGTGCTGCGTACTACTCGCTCGTTGCTGCAACTGTTGCGACATTGCCTGTTTGGTCACGAGATTTGTTACGCATTCCATATCTACCGGTGAGCGAACGTTTCGCACTTCGTCCACTCGGCGGGTTGTTCACCCGTGGGCTTCGCTGGATTACTGCGCCAACTTCGCCGTATCAGCGCAACGACGCAACAGATTTAGCCTGAGCAACAAACTCGTTGTACAGGTTCTGTTGAACTGAATCGGTATGCGCAGTGTCTTCTGGGTGCCACTGCACTCCAACTAGCCAGTGATCAGTGTGCTCAATTCCTTCAAGAAGGCCGTCTTCAGCCCACGCAACAGCAACACAACCTGGCGCAACCTTGTCAACAATTTGGTGATGGAACGATGCGCCACTTAGCGAAGTTGCACCTAGTGCTTTTGCCAACCTACTGTCTTCGGCAATTCGCACCTGGTGCACAGCAAATGGAGCGCCTTCAGGGAAGTTGTCGGGCTTGTGCAATACCTGCGAGTCGGCGTTCGGCAGCGTTGCAATTTCCTGCACCAATGTTCCACCGAGCGCAACGTTGGTGATCTGCAACCCGCGACAAATTGCCAACACTGGTTTACCCATGCGAATCGCTGCCTTCACCATGGTGGATTCAAAGATGTCTTGCTCGGTAAGAATTCCGTATACGTACACACTTGGCTCTTGGCCGTACAACTTAGGGTCAACGTCGCCACCCCCCATAAGTACAAGACCGTCAAATCGCGACATCAATTCATCAGCGTCTTCATCGGATAAATCTTGAGGCACCACAACTGCTGGCTCGCCACCGGCGCGCAAGACGGCGTTCGTATATACGTCTCCTGCAAAATGAACAGCACTGCGCGACACTCGGCTAGCAGGGCCAACACGACCGGCAATGGCGATGATTGGTTTCACGCGCTACAGGCTACCCACGAACGATTTGCACTTGTTCAAGTCCAAGCCAAGTTGCCATGGCATCAAGCTCGGCATTCAGTGCTCCGTTAATTGATGAGCGTTTCACGCCTTTTTCAGTATGCACACTGTGTGCCAAAAGTTTCGAGCTGGCACGGTCTGCCTTCAAGTCCACCCGGCCCACCATTTGGCCATCCACCATGAATGGCAGCACGTAATAGCCAAACTTTCGCTTTTCCTTTGGCGTGTAGATCTCTATTCGGTAATGAAAATTGAACAGTCGCTCATTGCGCGGTCGACACCACACGAGCGAGTCAAACGGCGACAGTAACGCAGTGGCGTGTAGTTGCTTTGGAATCTTGGCATTGCGGTGCACAAATGCTTTTTCAGTCCAACTATCAACAGAAACTGTGCGTAACTCACCCTCTTCTACCAATTCAGTAACTAACGGCTTCACTGTTGCCAGTTTTTGGCGGTAATAGTCGGCCAAGTCGCTTGCGGTTGCTACACCTTGCGCAATTGCAGAGCGCACCAACAATTGTTTGCGTGCATCGCGCTCGCTTGGCGCTGGTGCATCAATAACCCGCCGCGGCAACACTCGCTCGGGCGTGTCATATATGCGTGCGAAATCAGAGCCGCGCCCACGCGACATCAACTCACCCGTCAGGAACAAATACTCGAGAGCAACTTTGGCTTCGTCCCAATCCCACCATGTTCCCTTTTTTTCGGTGCGTGTAGAAAGTTCACGCGAAGTAGTTGGGCCATTTTTCTCAACATGTTTCAGTGTTCGTTTTACAAATGCTTTATTGTCTTCGTAAAAACTGGTGAGGCCCCAGTGCGTCACTTTGCCCGTTCTCGCGGCATCCATTTTCCAGCGAAACAATGGATGTAAATCAACTGGCAAATGTGCTGCTTCGTGCCCCCAGTACTCAAATAACTTTTGCGCTTCAGTTGCTTTGGGAATTGCATTGCGATCATGATTACCGAGCCGTGCAAATAGGGGCAGTTCCTGACTACGCACCAACACATTCACTGAGTCAATTTGAATAACACCAAGTCGCGAAATGAGTGCGTCAACATGACGCTGTGTTGCTTTGGTTTTTGGACGCGCAGTATCAAAACCCTGTGCACCTAGAGCAATGCGTCGTGCATCAGCGATCGACAGACTGTCGAATCGCTTGGCCATGAAGAACTAGTCGGCGACAGTGATGGTGACCGAACGAATGACTACGTCATCCTTCGGACGATCGCCAGGACCCGTTGGAACGTTCTGCATCATTTCCACAATGTCGAGGCCCTTTACGACCTGACCGAACAACGAATATGCAGGTGGTAATCCCACACCGTTTGGTCCGCTAATGAGGAAGAACTGTGAGCCGTTGGTGTTTGGTCCAGCATTCGCCATTGCCAGCGAACCAATTTGATACTTGCCAGGCTTTGGCAACTCGTCAACGAATTTGTAACCCGGGCCACCACGGCCGTTGCCGTCAGGGTCGCCACCTTGGCATACGAAACCTTGAATGATGCGATGGAAAATGATCCCGTCGTAGTAATGCTGCGCAGCCAAGAACACAAAGTTGTTCACGGTGATTGGCGCAGCAATTGGGTCAAGCGCAATAACCAATGTGCCCATGCTGGTTTCCATGGTGGCCGTGTAACGCTTCGAAGGGTCTATGCCCATCTCTGGCGCTGCGTCAAATTTTTGCTTCTTAGGTGCTGATCCATCAAGTGGTGGGAAGTTCGACATAGAGCAAAACCCTAGCGGTGGATTAAGCCTTATCGCATATGCTGGTGCACATGAGTGACGCACTTGACCTAGACGCCATTGAAGCCAACTTGAACGATGTTGAAGTTGCCCTTGAGCGCCTGGAGTCGGGCACCTATTTCACTGATGAAATTTCAGGTTCAGCACTGAGCGAGGATGTGCTCAGCGCCAACCCAACTGCACGCCACGCTTAGCGGTCGCGCATTTTTGCGAGCAAGCGCAAAATTTCGAGGTACAGCCACACGAGTGTGACCATGATGCCAAGCGCTGCGAACCACTCCATGTGTTTCGGTGCGCCTGCTGCCTCGGCCTTATCAATGAAGTCGAAGTCAAGTGCCAAGTTCATTGCTGCAAGACCAGCAACCAACACGCTAAATCCAATGCTCATGGTGCTTGATCCACTTGGAATCAAGTTTGCGCCAAAGAAACCGGCGACGAACGAGAACAGGTAAAACGCGACAAGACCAAGCGTTGCACCAATCACAATGCGACGGAACTTGTCGGTTACGCGCAACACGCCAGTGCGATACAGCGTAAGCATCACCACAAATACGCCAATGGTTGCGCCAACTGCCTGCAACACAATGCCTGGGTATTGAATGTTGAACACTTTTGAAATTGCACCGACCACTGCACCTTGAGCAAGTGCATACACCGGTGCAAGGAATCGCGCAGTCGTTGGCTTAAATGTGGCTACCAGCACGCTGACGAATCCGACGATGAAAGCGATCATTGCCCAACTTGGGAAAGAAACTGCTTCGCCTACGCCGATGGTTTTTACCGAGCTCCACCCGAAGGTTGCTGCTCCAACGAGCAACACCATAAGAAACAGGGTTGCGCTCATTGCGCCATTGGCAGTCATTGGGTTGGCTGAGCGCCACGGCGAAACTGGTCCGTCTGTAATTGGGGCGTTCCACGTGGTTGGGGTTTCGGCTGCCGAGCCGCCCTTTGGAGCTGCCCAACCCGCCTGATCAGGGGTTCGCTCTACTGCCTTAGAGAATGCTTTGTCATTTAAAAGTGGGTTAGCCATAAGCAAATATTAGGGCACACCTGTGAAAAATGTCCGTCAGGTGCCCCATAAAAACTGCCTTGTTTTTTGGGCTTTCGCGGTGTCGGTGCTTGACCCTGTCGGTATCGTTACCCCGTTCCCGCCTATAAGGAGTCACTGTGGCCAAAGACCGTATCGATCGT
>JBEGVD010000106.1:0-2501 GCA_041178585.1 Actinomycetota bacterium | reverse complement strand
TCATCGACACCATTGCTTCGTGTGTCATGGTGAGCGGTCATGACGAGATGGGATACTTCGCAGACCGTTACGGATGCACGGTTATTGGTGCAATTATTCCAAGCTTTTCAACTACATCCGAAGCAACGGCAAAGCAAATTGCCGACTTGAAAGTGTTGGCCACGACCAACAAGGTAAAAGCCGTTTTCACGGGCCTTGGCACACCAACAGAAGTTTCAGAACAGTTAGCAAGCGAACTTGGCATTGCAGCGGTTTCGTTGAGCACCCACTATTTGAACGGCGCGGCGAACTACCGTGAATTCATGCTCAATCTTGCTAATCAGATCGCAGAAGCATTGCGTTGAACTATCTCGTTGACCCATTTGCCAACAATGAGTTCATGCGACTTGCATTGTTCGGAGGAATTCTTGTTGCCTGCACGTGCGCAATTGCTGGAACGTTTGTTGTCTTGCGTGGATTGGCATTTGTCGGTGATGCGCTTGCTCACGGAGTACTCCCCGGTATCGCCACAGCAATGCTGCTCGGGTTCTCTGGCATAGTTGGAGCGGCAGTTGGCGCAGCAATCATGATGGGCGGGGTCAGCATCGTCACCCGCAAATTCAGACTGTCTGGAGACACTGCGATAGGACTGCTCTTTGTTGGAATGTTGGCGCTGGGTGTAGTTATCACTTCTCGATCCACTTCATTCGTTGGAGACCTCGCACGAATCTTGTTTGGTGAATTACTAGGAATCACCACAACCGACTTGGCCTGGCAATTCGCAGCGCTGGTGATTGTTGGAGCGATTGCATTTGTCAGTCGCAGGCCGTTTCTGTTGCTTTCCGTAGATGACGGACTGGCTCGTACTTCTGGATTTTCCGCTCGCCTATTTCATAACGTCATGCTCACCATGGTGGCCATCACAGTGATCGCCAGTTTCCAGACTGTTGGAACCCTGCTGGTATTGGGAATGCTCATTGCGCCAGCAGCCACGGGCTCGTTATTCGCACGCCGCATCGAGTCCATGATGCTGATCGCTGCTCTTGTTGGCTCGCTGTCTACATATATCGGTCTGCTGATTAGTTATCACTACGACCTAGCGGCTGGCGCAAGCATCGTGTTGACCGCAGTGGTGATTTTCGCCCTCTCGGCAACTGCAAACGAAATCCGTAAATCGCGCGGTCACGACCATCACGATCATGAACACCCTCACGTTCACGGCGAGATTCACGTTTAATGACTTCCATTCACGCCTCCGCTCTTGCAGTTGGTTACGGCAAGCGTCCTGTTGTCGACAACATTTCGCTTGACCTGAAACCAGGTGAACTTCTCGTGCTCATTGGCACGAATGGTTCTGGAAAGTCCACCCTGCTGAAAACGCTTGCTGGGCTCATTGATCCAATGCATGGCGAGGTAACGCTGCTCGGGTCAGTGCCAGGTCAACTTCCTACTCAGGTTGCGTACTTACCTCAGCATCCCGTTTCATCACACACACTTCCACTGTGCGTGCAAGATGTTGTTGCAATGGGCCGGTTCGCGCACCTCGGTTTGTTCAAACGATCAACAGATGCTGACCGAGCAATTGTTCTGGAATCGATGAAACGGACCGGCATTGACAACCAAGCAAATGATCCGATTCGCGACCTATCTGGCGGACAACAACAGCGAACGCATCTTGCACAAGTCCTTGCGCGTCGAGCAGAAGTGTTGCTACTTGACGAGCCAACAGCCGGCCTCGACCTCAACGGCCGCAAAGCAGTTGCAGAGTTAATCTCTACAGAACGCGCACGAGGCGTAACTGTGGTGCTTGCTACTCACGAACTTGCAGATGCAGAATCGGCAAACTTGGTGATGTTGCTAGCGCAACGAGTTGTTTCGTTGGGTTCTCCAGCAGAAGCGCTCCGCGATGAATACTTACGCGAGTGTTTTGGCTTTACTCAGCCGCACTAATTCCCTCAAGCTTCATCAACTGCCGTTTCATCTTGAGACCCAGCGAATAACCGCCAAGTCCGCCGTTGCTTGCAATCACGCGGTGACACGGAATGATGATGGGAATTGGATTTTTACCGTTCGCCGACCCAACTGCACGAAATGCTTTTGCCTTACGCATTGCTTTCGCTTGCTCACCATACGAAATGGTTTTCCCGTAGGGAATCCGTGCAAGCGTTTTCCACGCTTTCACCTGAAATGGAGTGCCTGTTAAATCAAATGGGAGGTCAAACTTTTTGCGATCGCCGGCAAAATACTGTGTCAACTGCTTGCGTGTTTCAGCAAGTATTTCTTGCGCGCGACCGTCCGGCTTAGTTGCCAATTTGCTGTATGTCGCCTTCACGTCAATTGCAGTAAGCCCTTTGTTCGATGCCACCAAGCGAAGTTTGCCAACGGGGGTTTCCATCACCAGTTCGTTACGAACAATTTGTGCAGGCTTCATACAGAAAAACCTACCCCATATGTCAAACCTGTAAAACTCAAGTTATGACCACAACTGTGATGACTGATATTGAAAGTCCAGCCAAGAAGCG
>JBEGVD010000105.1:0-5933 GCA_041178585.1 Actinomycetota bacterium | reverse complement strand
CGCAGCAACAACTGGGCTTTCAGTCCATGACCACGGCGAAGCAGATTGCCGAATATGTGGCATTTACGAGGTTGGGCCTCGATGCCTCGTTTGAACTTGGAAGTGTCGTCGTTGAAGAAGTGGTGTGTTTGGAAGTCCAGGTCACACTCAGCGCATGCAAGCAACTGCAACCAGGGGACACGCTTACATCTTTCCAAGGTAAGTCCATTCCAACTTTGGCCGAATTGGCTCCGTTGATGACTGATTACGAACCGGGTGACATTGTGACCATCGGCGTCATTCCGCATATGACCAATGATCCTGTGGATCGAAGAATTCAGTTAATTGAAAGTCCAGATGAGCCAGGACGGACCATTATCGGATTCATCCCGGCCGACACCCGAACGGTCGTCCTTCCATTTGAAGTTTCCATTGACACCGATCAAATTGGAGGCCCTTCTGCTGGACTTGCATTTACCCTTGCTTTGCTTGACGAAATGACACCTGGCGACCTATTTGGTGGGGTGAAAGTTGCAGCAACGGGAACAATGAATGAGGACGAAGCCATTGGGGCAATTGGCGCACTGCCACAAAAAGCAGTTGCGGTGAAAGCTGCTGGGGCGAAGGTATTTCTGGTTCCAAAATCACAATCTGCAGAAGAGTTAGCGGCTGCGCGAGCAGCGCTCGGTTCAGATGTCAAGCTCGTGCTTGTTGAAAATCTTGAAGAGGTGCTTGCCGCCCTTGAGTCCCTTGGTGGCAGTGGGCTTACGAATGCCACAATCTCGCTCTAGGCGGGGCGTACTGTTGATTGCATGGCAATTTCATTTTCACGCCCCAACCCGTCCTCGCCGGCGGCCGTTGGGTCTGCGCAATTCAGCGTAGTTAGGCGTGGATTTGAACAAGAAGAAGTTCGTGACTTGTTACGCGGCGTTTCCGCAGAACTTGCGCGATTGCAGGAGCGCGAACGCTTTTTAGAAAGTGAACTTCGCGCAATGCAAACCCGCGGTCTTTCTGCACCAGGTGCATTGGACGAAGAAATGGTGACCACACTTCTCGGCGAGGAAACTGCTCGAGTACTTACCTCTGCTCGCGAAGCCGCAAAACAGCAGATTGCACGTGCTGCAGAAACAGCTGAGCGCTTGGTGCGCGAAGCAAGTTCTGACGCTGCGCGAATTCGCCAAGAAGCCGAAATTGAATCTTCGCGCAAAAGAAACGATGCAGTGGCAGATGTTGAGGCTGAAATTGAACTCGCCAAACAACAAGGTCGCGAAATGGTTACTGAAGCTCGCGAGTATCGCGAAAAAGTATTGAGTGAATTGGCGCGTCGTCGCGAGTTGGCACGCGAGCAAATTGAACATCTCATTCATGACCGAGATCGTTTGGTAGCGGCATTTGATCGGGCACGACTTGCAGCCAATGATGTCGTAGGTGATTTGACAGAGTTTGATGAATTGTCTGAAGAAGTTGCGCGAATTAGTGGTCTGAACACGCCTGTAGATGCAACCGCCCCAATCTTTTTTGATTACACCAAAGAACCAGATGCAATTCCACAGTCATCTGAATCCATTGAAGTTGAAAAGGTGGTTGGTGTAATTGCGGAATCAATTGACTCGATCACGATTGAGACCGTTGACGTAGTTGAAGTCATGGAAGTAGTTGAAGAAGTAATCGTGGTTGAGGAAGTAAACGAAAAGGCTCTGGATACCACAGTTGTCGCAATGCATGAGGCGCCTGCTGGGATGTCCGAACATCCATCGTCAGAGCCACCAGCACAAGAACACATTGCTGAAGTAGTGCAGTTGTTCGGCAAAAAGCGCAAAGAAGTTGAGGTTCCTCAGGTAGTAAACGAAGTGGTTGAGCCACCTGTTGCAGCCGTAGAACCTGTTGAAGCAAAGAAAGAGTCAGTCGCTTCAACTCCACAGAAGAAATCAGTGGATGATCTGTTTGCTCGCCTTAAGCAGACAAGTACTGCAGAGGTTGCGCGAACCACCAAGCCCAAAGTGGTTGTTCCCAAGGTTGATCAAGGTGTTTTCGACCATCGCGACGAAGTTCTTGAACCGATCATGGTGCTGATTACTCGAAAAATGAAGCGTGTTCTGGCTGACGAAGAAAACTCAATGCTTACTTACTTACAAGGTAAGAAATCAGTTGTTGCCTTAGAGAAAGTTTTGCCTTCGGCCGACGAACACTTGCAGATGTATGTGGAAGCCCTTTCTGAAGACGTGATTTCAGCGGCGATGGCCGGTGCTCAAAGTTTGTCAAAGAGCTTGAAAGCAGATTTGCGCAAGCGCGTTACTCGCAGTGCTGTGTTGCAAGTTGTCTCACGAACATTGGACGAATCAACTATTCGACCTTTGCGCGAGAAGATCCAGCGCGCAGTAGAACAAAGTAATGGCGACAAAGACGAAATGTCGAACCTCATTCGCAGTGTGTATCGCGAGATGAAAATGCAGCGAGTTGAGCAACAGGTTTCAGATATTGCCCGCATGGCGTATAGCCGTGGTGCATATTTGGTGTTAGACCAAGGAACACAAGTGTGTTGGATGGTCGATCCAAATGGACCAAGTTGTGCCGATGCTGAAGACAATTCGTTGGCAGGGTCAACAGACCTCGGGAGCGAATTCCCAACGGGGCATATTCATCCAACAGCACACGCTGGATGCCGATGCCTTATTGCGCCAATAGGCGACTAATCTCCTTTGCGTGCGCAACCCTTCAGACTTACCTCCACGTCGTCCCCGTAACCCTCAAGGCGGATTCCGCTTAAAGCGACCAGGACGTGGTCGCATAGTTGCGACAGCAGCAATTGGATTGCTTGTTGTCTTGTTCCTATCTGCGAGGAGCATTTCAGGTTTTTATGTTGATGCTCTGTGGTTCGGCACGCTTGACCGCACTGATGTGTTTTGGGGGACTCTGGGCGTAAAGGCTCTGTTGGGCTTGGTGTTTGTAGTGGCCTTTGCGGTCTTGATGTTGATTAACGGTTGGCTTGCTGATCGAATCGCACCAGAGTCAATTGCGCCATCTCCAGAAGAAAAAGCGCTTGCTGGTTATCGACAGTTGGTTGGTGGCAAGCAGTGGATCGTTAGAGCGGTGATTTCAGTAGTACTAGGGCTCATGGTCGGACTGCCTGCAATGACGCAGTGGCAAGAGTGGTTGTTATTTAGGAACCACCAATCCTTTGGAGTCAAAGAACCATTGTTCAATCAGGACATCAGTTTTTACGTATTCCGATTGCCGTTTGCCGAGTTTGTTGTCAATTGGTTCTTTGGTGCACTGGTGCTCATCACCATCGTCACCGCAGCAATTCACTATCTCAATGGCGGAATTCGCTTGCAGGTGCAAGGTCGCAAAGTTACGCCACAGGCAAAAGCACATCTCTCGGTGTTGTTTGCAGGCCTTGCCATCATTAGGGCTGCAAGCTATTGGCTATCACGTTTTTCACTCACTAATTCAAATCGTGGAGTTGTTCAAGGTGCAACGTACACCGACGTGAACGCTCAATTGCCAGCAACCAACTTGATGATCTTGGTGTCATTCGCAGTTGCTGCGTTGTTCTTGTGGAATGTTCGACAAAAAGGTTGGAGAATTCCAGTTCTTGCAACATTGATGTGGATGTTGGTCGCTGTCGTTGCGGGAACTATCTATCCAGCAGTAATTCAACGCTTTTCAGTTCAGCCAAACGTCAGCACTAAAGAGCTTCCGTATATCGAGCACAACTTGGTTGCTACGAAAGCAGCATTCAATATTGATGATGTTGCACAGGAGTCTTTGACATTTGGCCCAATTAGCGCTGCCGATGTTTCAGCAAACGAAACACCGCTCCGCGATGTCCGCCAACTAGATCCGTTAGAGATGCGCGATCGTTTCGCCTTGGACGAAGGAAAAACATCGTTCTATGCCATTCGCGACCTTGACGTTGACCGGTATGTCATTGATGGTCGACTGCAACAAGTCATCCTTGGTGCACGAGAACTCAACACCGACGGCATTCCAAACCGCACATGGGTTTCGCGTCACTTGATTTATACACACGGCTGCGGGGTTGTTGCTGCGCCGGCAAGTCGTGTTACCACCGATGGTCGTCCTACGTATATCGATCTTGGAGTAAAAACTCCACAGTTGTATGTAGGTGAAGGGCTAGAGGCTTATTCAATCGTTGGAACCAATCAAATTGAACAAGCTTGTCCTGACACAAAAGCAACTCCATACACGGGAACAGGTGGAGTGAAGCTTTCATCTCCAGTTCGACGTGTTGCGTTTGCATTGAATTTCGGTGAGTTCAACCTGTTTGGTTCAAATCTCATTTCGACCGATTCGCGCATCATGTGGATTCGTAATGTGAAAGAGCGAGTGCAGAAGATTGCTCCGTTTTTTAACTACGATGCCGATCCATATCCAGCAGTAGTTGACGGGAAAGTGGTGTGGATTCTTGATGCGTTCACGACAACTAGCCGTTACCCAAACTCGCAATCAGCAAACACCGATCAGCTGTCAGCCGGCTCGGGACTCAACACAGCGTTTAACTATGTTCGCAACAGCGTGAAAGTAGTTGTTGATGCATATTCCGGAGAAGCAACGTTTTACCAAGTGGATGCAAATGATCCAATTGCCAATACATGGGGCAAAGTATTTCCAAAATTGCTCACGCCGGTTTCAGAAGCTTCAACGGAATTGATTGCCCACTTCCGATACCCGGAAGACCTGTTCCGAGTACAAACCAACATGTACGGTCGCTATCAATTCAATGATCCAACGTTGTTTTTCAATCGCGACGCGGCGTGGAGCGTTGCTCAAGCTCCACCAGGTGAGCCAGAAGCAACAACGGGAGTAATTGGCGCAACTGATCCTGCGTTAACACCAGATTTGATCAACGTGCAGGATGCAAACGTTGCCCGATTCGAACCGTATTTCACGATCTTCCATGCACCTGGAGCAACAGAGACAAATGGCGTGTTTTCAATGTTGCGCCCGTTCGTTCCATTCTCTTCAGATAACGCGCGTAAAGAATTGCGCGCACTCATGGTCGTATCGAGTGACCCTCGAACGTACGGCGAGTTGAAGGTGTACACAGTGGGAGAGCCATTGCCAGAAGGCCCCGCCACGGTTGCTGCAGAATTCGGAAGCGATCCAGCGGTTTCACAGCAAGTGACACTGCTTGACCAGCGCGGGTCCCGAGTGGTGTTCGGCGATCTTCAAATGGTGCCAGTCGGTAAGGGATTGGTCTACGTTCGACCACTCTTCGTTCGACCAGATGATGCTTCTGCCCGTCAAGTGTTCGTGCGAAAAATCCTCGCGTCCTATAACAACAAGGTGGTGATTGCAGACGATTTAACGACTGCAATCACGCGGTTGTTCCCTGGATACACAGGTTCTCTTGGTGATCGTGTTGGCGACAGCCAAGTACCTGCACCAGATGCAACTACGCCAGACACAGGTGGAACAACAGCGACCACTGTGCCAAGCAGTGTTCCAACAGGCGCACAGACCGCACCTGATTTGTTGGCACAAGCTGAAACCTTGTTCGACCAAGCAGATGCCGCGTTGGCACAAACTCCTCCAGATTTTGCAACATATCAATTGAAGTTGTCGCAGGCGCGAGAACTTATTCGACAAGCTCTACAGATTATTGGCAACTAATCGCTAGCGAGATTCGCGAATAATCTCTGCAAGCATTGCAAGGTCTTGACGAAACGCGATTTCGTAACGGGCTTGCTCATTGGCAATACGCGTTTGGTTAATGCGGAGTTGTTCTACAGCGGCGAGTGAAGCCGGGTCTTCCTGTTTTTCAAGCAGTGCCTGAATTTCATTTCCAAGTTCATGTAACTGGTTTGACATTTCGGCATTTGTGGCGGAAAGACGACCGTCAAATACTGTGAGACGTTGTTCAAGAGTGTTGATTGCAGCGGTAACAAGCGACAGCTCGTTTGTGCGTTTGGTGACTTCTGAGCGAAGTG
>JBEGVD010000104.1:0-2981 GCA_041178585.1 Actinomycetota bacterium | reverse complement strand
GTGCCATCAGCAATGTTGCTTTGTCGTACCACAGCGTTGCGGTCGGTGTCTGGTTTCGATGAATCTCTTCGATCTGGAGAAGACGTCGACCTGGTGTGGCGCTTGAACAATGCAGGCTGGAGTTGCCGCTACCAACCACAAGCGGTGTGTTCGCATTCGCCTCGCGCAACGTTGGAAAAGTTTGTGCAACAACGCATGTCATATGGAGAATCGGCTACGCCATTAGCAAAACGACATACAGGAAAACTTGCCCCGGTCAAACTCAATGTGTGGCAGGCATCAACGTGGTTATTCGTTGCTCTTGGTATGCCGTTTGTTGCGCTTGGCGTTGCAATTGTCGCAGGTGCATCGACCGCGAAGAAGCTTCGCAAGTTTCCACAATTGAAAAACGAAAGTATCAATATTGCAGTTCATGGAACGGCAAAAAGCGGACTATCTGTTGCACATGCAATGAGTCGAGTGTGGTGGCCGATTGCGCTCGTGCTTGCGATTTTTTCGCAGCGACTCCGACTGTTATTTATCGCTGCGGCGCTAGCACCTGCCGTTTACGAATGGTGGACGAAGCGCCCGCATCTCGATGTTGTGCGGTTCGCATTGATGAAAATGTTGGACAACGCCGCTTATGGTGCAGGAGTGTGGAAGGGCGTGATTGCAACGCGGAATGCCGCGCCACTTATTCCTTCAATTAAGAGGCCTGCGTCAAACGAGGCGTGAAGTTATTGCATTCCTCACACACGCTTTGTGGAATGACTCCAAATTTCATGAGGTAACCAAACGCAATACAACCGAGGCACACGGCAAACACGCTTTCGAGAAACGCTGCAACTACCAGTGCTGCAATGACAATTTGTGAAGCGCCATACGCACCGGCGAGGTACAACACAGATGCAGTAATCGAGAATGCAGCACCAACACCTTGTGCAAATCGCTTCGGTGGGCCAGGTACGAGTCGATGCTTGAAAGACAGCCGCGGTGTAATCACTTGCGTTGCAATTCGGCCAAGCGGGCTAAACATTGGTCCACTGAGTACCCGCGCGATGAATCCGTACGTCAATGCAACAAGGATCCAGCCGTTACCTGTGATCGCATAGGCAGTGCCCATAATCACTGCACCACCCGCGACAATGCGCGCCGAGGTTTCGTTAACAGGGTTTGGGAAACTCAAGATTTTCACCATTCCAAGAGCCTAAAGGTCAATTGTTGACTTAACAAGTCGGCTTTTAAAGACAGTGCCACCTTGCCCGAAAACAGTCAGATACCGTCATTGCCAATGACTTTGCGCCTCACTGTGAATCGCCAGGCATGGCTAGATCACGTTCGACTCACAGCCTCTCAGCACGGGACCGTCTTGCCCGTGGTGAAGGGAAATGGCTACGGATTTGGCCGCCCGATTTTGTTTGAACGAGCAGCACACCTTGCCGATCATGTTGCAGTGGGAACCGTCTACGAAGCCACCGATGTTCCCCCATCACTTACTCCGGTTGTACTCACGTCCGCTGGCACACACCTTCCGAGTTCGCTACCAGCACATGCGGTGCTCACCGTTGGATCAATTGATCATGTTGCAGCACTTCGTTCTCACCAGTGGCAAGGCAGCGTGCTCATTAAGTTGAAGTCCACCATGCAACGCTTTGGCGTTTCTGGCAACGAACTTGCTGCGCTGCAGTCCGCATGTGCTCAGGCGTCGCTGAATGTCGTTGGTTGGTCAATTCATCCTCCACTCAACAACGACGATCAAGATCGCAGTGGTGAAGTGTCATGCTGGATCGAATTGTTACACGACAATCTTCCGGTGTACGTAAGCCATATCACTGCTGAGCAGATCGGTTCGTTGCGTTCACAGTTCCCGAACCGCACATTTGTTTCACGCATGGGAACAGCCTTGTGGTTGGGTGACAAGTCAATGATGAAACTGACTGCTGAAGTTCTTGATGTTCACGCAGTTGACGGTGGATCGGCTGGCTACCGATCGACCCCACTTCCTGGAAGCGGACACATTGTGATTGTTGGAGCGGGGTCAGCACATGGAGTGAGCGAAATCGTTGGTGTAGGAAGTCCGTTCCATTTTGCGCAGCAACGTGTTGCACTCGTAGAACCTCCCTACATGCACAGCAGCATGCTGTTCGTTCCAGTTGGTCAACCGGTACCACGCATTGGCGAAAGTGTTGACGTCCAACAACCACTCACTCGCGTGAGTGCTGACACAATTTCGTGGGAATAATCGCCACCGACATTCGTCCATCTCGAATTCCGAGCTTGGACGTCACTCGTGCTATAGCTCTTGTTGGTGTAGTAGTGATGAACTACCACGCATACCTCAACACCAAAGCAGCGTTCTATCCTCCGCGCCCCTCATTTGCCGAACGTATCTTTAATCCGCTATCGGGAATTCTGACTACACGATTTGCTGCAACATTTGTACTCGTTGCAGGAATGGGCATTGCTTTGCTAGTTCAGTCTGCGATGCAGTCGGGAAACGCAGCACTCATTCGAGCAGCACAAATGAAACTGGCTCGCCGAGGGTTGTTTCTGTACGCGGTTGGGGCAGCTGTGCAGTGGATCTGGCCAGGGACCATCCTGTTTTACTACGGTGCATTTTTTCTCATTGCAGCCGTGATTTGCACCTGGTCTAACCGCGGTCTTATTACCGTTTCAGCCGTTTCTATTGCGGTTTCAACAGGGCTTACTGGCTGGCGTGCATATCGGTCTTTCGCGGGTGACTTCACTCAGTGGCTTTCGCCTACTCCTAATTCACCACGCAATTTACTGATCCGAACTTTTTTTGATTACACGCATCCCGTTTTCCCATGGATCACATTTATCTGCGCAGGAATCATTCTGGGCAGGAATCTTCCGCGCCTTACGCAGTTGCGTACTCAGATCATGGTGTGGTCCGGTGTCACGTTGCTGATCACCTATTTCATTCGCACATTCGCCATGCCTGATTCAATTGCGACAAGAACCGACTATGTGCTCCAGCG
>JBEGVD010000103.1:0-3952 GCA_041178585.1 Actinomycetota bacterium | reverse complement strand
CCGTGAGTTTTGCGCGAATATCGTCTGGCAACACTGTTGCGTCGAGCGTTGCCTCAAGTTGGCCGTTGCGTTCAGCGATCTTGCCACGCAAGGTCTTGCGAAAACTCAGTGGTGCTTCTGCAATTTCCTTAGACAAAAAGTGCTTGTGCTCGCCACGATCAATGTCGCGTGTGGTCACTTCGGCAATTGAAACGGTGCTGTCTACAAGCGGAATTGACATTCCGTCGTAGGCAAGCATGCGCATGCCAGCAAGCGATCCTGCGTTGTCGCCATCTAGCGCAATCACTTGACCGCGGCTTGATGGGTTATTCGCATCTGCAAGTGACTCACCGTCCATGCGCACATAATGCAATGTCTCTTCAACAACTCCGTATGGCTCACTGGCCACGATGAAACGATCTTCAGCAATACCAACGTATAAACCTTGACCGCTGCCGCGAAGCGCAAGCATCATCGAATTTGGCTCGTCAGCGCTGGCAACGGCAATTGCCACACTGCCTTCAAACTCGGCAACAGTTTCTCTAAACGCGTCTACAAATGGCATTCCTGCTGCGTTCTTGCGCGCGACCACGGTTGGAATAACTTTTGCATCGGTAGTAATTGGTTCGGCAATATGCAACCCATTGCGCACCTTGATATCCGCGTGGTTATCTACGTCGCCGTTGAGCGCTGCAAGCATGTACGGAGCAGCCGCATTGCCACCCACTTCTTCGCTATTCACTGGGTGCGCGTTTGGTTCAGAAATGATTCCCACGCTTGCCCAGCGTGTGTGCCCAAGGATGGACACTCGAGCATTCGGTTGGCTAATGAGCAACCGCAACAACGCATCATTGGAAACTGTTGTGCGCATGGCACGGGTGTTGTCGCCAAGTTCGCCAATTTCTGCCGCTGCTTTATATACAAAGGACCATGCGCGACTGCCTGCGCCAACGCGCACTGAGCCATTGGTGAACAGCGTGTCATCAAGTCGACCGGCAAGCAACGGAGCAACTCGCTTATCGGTTGCGTCTAAGCCATGACCCCACACCAACACATGCACGCCAGCAGAGTCGCGACCGCGAACTTCCATGCGATCAAGTGCAGAAAATGCTTGCTGAATTGATAGGTATGCATTGCGTGCACTCACACTTGCGTCTTTGCCTGCTAAATCGCCAACTGCTTTTGCTGTGCGCAAGCGATCATTTCGCAATGACCACGTTGCGTCACGAAGCGCGATGAGTTCGTTGCTACGGCGTTCTACTTCACGGGTTAACAGCCCAGACTCTGACTCCAATTGAGCTTCGGCTCCACTCGCCAAACCATCCAGTTGATCGACACGCGAAACCAGGCCACTCACCAACGTGATGTTGTCGATCAGTGTTCCAAGCCCAGACTCACCGCGCAACGAAGCATCTGCCTCGGCTACTAATCGACCGGATTCAGCAATGTTCCCGGCAGTACCAGCAGCAATGGCTCGGTCGAGGGCATCCAGAATGTCGGCGGCAAGTGGCAATGGTCTTGCCGAGGGCCGCGACACAACGCAGATTATGCCGCACATGGTTACTAGGTTACCGATCCCCGCCAAAGCGCTGCGATACAACCTCGGCAAGCCCTTGTGCCACAGCATCTGCGGTTTCTTGACCTGCAGCTTCCACCATCACACGAACAACCGGCTCGGTTCCGCTTGCGCGTATCAGCACGCGACCAATTCCATCCAATCGCTTCGTTGCATCTGCGATTTCGGTAGCAAGATCTTCTGCTGGGTTCTTCACTACTTGTGCAACACGAATATTGATCAACGTTTGTGGAAGCGACGTCATTGCATTGCGCGCAAGTGTTGCCAGTGGTTTGGCTTCTCGTCGGACTAAATCCACAAGCATTGCCCCTGCAAGCAATCCGTCGCCAGTTGTTGCATGGTCACGATAAATAATGTGACCGCTTTGCTCGCCACCCAACACCACTCCATGTTCATCAAAAGCAACAAGAATGTTTCGGTCGCCAACTGGCGTAGTGATCACATTGATTCCCGCTTTGGTCATTGCTTGATGGAAACCAGCATTTGTCATCACCGTTACTGCAACCGAGTTTGACTTCAACTTTCCACGTTTGTGCAAATCAATTGCAGCAAGTGCAATCAAATGATCGCCGTCCACAACGTCACCAATATGGTCAACAGCAATCACGCGGTCTCCGTCGCCATCAAATGCAAGACCTAAATCAGCTTTGTGCAAGCGAACTGCTTCACTCACCACTTCTGGATGTGTTGCGCCACAACCTTCGTTGATGTTCTTCCCATTTGGTCGATCGTTCAACACAATGACCGTTGCACCGAGTCGCGCGAATACTTCTGGGGCAACATCGCTCATCGCCCCATTGGCGCAATCCAAGACCACGCGAATATTCGCAAAAGCCAAAACTGGAAACAGCGCAACAATGTGCGACGCGTACTCGTCGAGTAAATCAACCTGAAGAGCCGAAGCAGCGGGCACTGTGGCCGAACCGGTCATGTGCAATTCAATTGCGTCTTGTTGCGCATCGCTCAACTTCACGCCGCCATTGGCAAAGAGTTTCACACCATTGTCTAGGTACGGGTTGTGCGATGCCGTAATTGCCGCACTGGCACAGCCTCGTTTTGCAGCCAAAAATGCAATTGCCGGCGTTGGGGCTACGCCAAGCAGTTCAACTGAAACGCCGCCAGCAAGTAGCCCGTTAGCGAGTGCGGTCTCTAATTGTTTGCCAGATTCGCGAGTGTCGCGGCCAACCAAAACTTTGGTTACGCCAAGTTCACGCGCAGCAACCAACCCAAGTTCTGCAACATATTGCTCGGTGAGTTCCGTGAAGGCGACTCCACGCACACCGTCGGTGCCAAATCGAAGCATCGTTTACACACACATCCGCGCGACGAACATCGCGCGAACCAACACGTGATTAACGCTTCGTGTACTGAGGCGCCTTGCGCGCCTTCTTGAGGCCGTACTTCTTGCTTTCCTTCTTGCGCGAGTCGCGAGTAAGCAAGCCAGCCTTACGAAGCACTGAGCGCTTCGTGTCGTCCAACTCGAGAATGGATCGAGCAATCGCCATGCGAAGTGCGCCAGCCTGGCCAGCGATTCCGCCGCCCTGAATATCACAGTCAACGTCGTATGTGGTTTCTGCTTCTACAACGCGAAATGCTTCGGTTGCTGCAGCACGCTGCAATGCGTTTGGAAAGTAATCCTCAAACTCACGTCCGTTGATTACTACCTTGCCAGTGCCTGGACGCAAACGCACACGTGCGACTGCTTCCTTGCGACGACCGGTTGTCTGTGTCAGTGGCTTTGTTCCCACGTTTACTCCTCTATTCGATCTTTGTTAATCAGCGCGCTTTTGCGTGCGGGATGTTCAAAACTTTTGGTGCCTGTGCTTCGTGACCGTGCTCTGGTCCTGCGTGAACCTTCAACTTCTTGATCATCTGACGACCAAGTGGTCCCTTAGGCAACATGCCGCGAATGGTGCGACGAATTGCGTCCTCTGGCTTACGGCTCAACAAGTTGCCGTATGTCTGTGAGCGTAAACCACCTGGGTAACCGCTGTAATCGTGAACGAGTTCTTTGTCTGCCTTGCCCTTGGTGAGAACAATTTTTGATGCATTGACAATGACAACGTGGTCACCGGTGTCCATGTGCATGGAGAACATTGGCTTGTGCTTGCCGCGCAAAATTGATGCAACTTCTGTGCACATGCGACCAAGTACCAAGCCGTCGGCATCAACCACGTGCCACTCGCGCTTAATTTCACTTGCTTTTGGACTGTACGTGCGCATCATAAAAACTACTTTCGAAAACTGAGGACTTGACCGAAAACTCAGCCAAACGTTGCCCCTATGGACCGTTTCAGGATAGGGGTCGAGAGGGCCTAATCACAATCGGCCGGGTAGCCAACTTCCCACAAAATCAAGCCTTGCGGGGGTGCCACGGGTGCTGCCTGTGCCCGGTCT
>JBEGVD010000102.1:0-5118 GCA_041178585.1 Actinomycetota bacterium | reverse complement strand
GACCGAAGTATCGGAACTCAGTGGTTTTGATCGCGGTGGTGGGTTTGGCCACTCTGGTCGCTAATTAGCGCGCAGATGGCCCCCGACTGAGCAAAACACCAGTTGCTTCGCACTGAATAATTTCTGCCATATCAATACCGGCAATGTCGTGAAACACGTGATGGTTGTCTTCACCGCGGTATTTAACAATGCCCTGCGTGGTGGTGTCTGAACCCGAAAAATGCCACGGACTGTTTGGAATGCGCACCGTTGAATCACCGCGGTCGCTCACGTTGATGATTGCATTTCGTTCTGCAGCCCAATCGGTAGCTGCAACTTCAGCAAGACTGCGCAGTCGACCAACAGCCAACTGATTCTTTGCCAAGCGCCGCTCAATTTCATCGGTGTCGGGAACGGTAAGAGCCCATGCGCGCAGCAAATCCATTAACACTGCAAAGTTTTCTAGACGTTCAGGAATATCGGTGAAGCGAGGGTCGTTCAAAAGGTGAGGTTGTTCCATCGCTGCAACGAAATAATCAAACGTCCCACGTTCTGCAGGATGACCGCTGACCACAACCTGCGAACCATCGGCAACGGTGAGCACGGGGTAGTCGGCTGGTTGAAATGAACGAATGGATCCTGGTGGAACTGGTTTTTCCCACAGCTGATTATGTGCGTGTTCGTTTACGTACAACATAGTTTCAGCCATGGAGATGTCAATGTATTGACCAACACCTGTGTGCTCGCGCTGAAATAGTGCAGCAAGAATCGCCGATGATGCTTCAAGTGCGGTGTACACGTCACCGTGACTATGCGGATCGTTTGCATGTTCGCGTCGCTGCGCATCGCCTTGATGTTTGGTAATTCCCGTTTCTGCATTTACTACTGGTGCGTATGCGCGACGACTTTGCCATGGACCAGTTGATCCGTAGCCACTAATTGATGCAACGATGAGGCGACTGTTTGCTTCCATCATGCGCTCAGTGCTGAGACCAAGCCGACTCATGACACCAGGACGAAAGTTTTCCACCACAACATCACAAAATGGAATGAGACGCATGATGAGTGCTGACGCCTCAGGCTTAGACAAGTCAAGCGAAACGTTTTGTTTGCCAATGTTCTGCTGAATGAAATAGCTTGACAACGAATTCACTCGTGGTTGAGCAAAGCGCGTGAGGTCGCCTTCCGGTGGCTCAACTTTGATCACTTCGGCACCAAGATCGGACAACATACGTGTGGCATGTGGGCCCGAAAGCACGCGGGTGAAATCAAGCACGCGAATGCCCTCAAGTGGGCGTTTGCCCCCCGTTTGTTGGGTATTTGTGCCTCTAGTCAAGGGTGACGCCAAGAGTGCGCAGAGCAAGCGACGAGTACACCGACATGCCGGTGATCATGGCATCTTCTTCAAACATCACGCGATTGGAGTGGTTTGGCGCTGCGGTGCGGAAGTCTTTGTTGTGTGGCGTTCCACCGAGGAACACCATCGCTCCAGGTTTCTTTTCCAATACGTAACTGAAATCTTCGGCACCCATTACGGCGTGGGGCATTCGCGCTACAGCCTTGTTACCCACAATTGCTTCGGCAACATCGAGTGCGAAGTCTGCAGATGGTCCGTCATTCACTGTGACCGGGTAGCCGAGCACAACTTCAACGGTTGCTTCCATGTCGTGCGCAGCGGCAATACCTTCTGCGACACGTTTAATGCCATCGTGCACTTTCTTGCGAGTTGCTGCGCTCATTGCACGAATCGTTCCTTCAATTTGCGCAACTTCAGGAATGACGTTCGTCGCTGTTCCAGCAATCAATCTGGTGATGGTGATTACTGCAGGATCCCAAATTTCAATTCGACGAGTGATGAATGCTTGCAGCGCTGTCACAATTTCGCACGCAACGGGAACTGGGTCAAGTGTGCGGAATGGTTCCGATGCGTGACCACCCTTGCCTTTCACTTCAATGCGCAACACATCACTCGAGGCCATGATGGGACCACTCTTAGTACCGATGAATCCTGCAGGCATTGAAGACGTGATGTGTAATGCGTATGCAGCAGTAATTGGTGACTCGCTGCCATCGCGATGTGGTCCAACATTTAACAGACCTTCATCCAGCATGTACTCGGCACCGCCATAACCCTCTTCGCCGGGTTGAAACATAAACAACACTCGACCAGGAAGTGTTGCTTTGCGCTCGCTTAACATTTTCGCTGCACCAGCAAGCATGGCAACGTGAGTGTCGTGACCGCATGCGTGCATTACGTTGTTGACTTTTGATGCGAAATCAAGTCCGGTATCTTCTGGCATTGGAAGTGCATCCATATCGCCACGCAACATCACGGTCGGACCTGGCTTGTCGCCAGTCAACATTGCGGCGATGCCACTGGTTGTTTTGTGCAACGTGATGTCGAGTGGAAGTCCGTCAAGTGCTTCCAGCACGCGCTCGCGGGTTTTCGGAAGATCAAGACCAATTTCTGGCCACACGTGGAGGTCGCGGCGAATAGATCGTGCGTATTCGAGCATTCCTGCGGCTTGCTGTTGAACGCCCGTTGCTTTGCCATGACGCTCAATTGCCGGCTGTGAAAGTGGTGTTGTGGCCATACGGCAATGGTACGCAACTAAGGCGAATTGTTTACGATGGGTGCATGCTGACCGTGGAATTCACCATTGAACCATTCATCGAGGGTGCGCCAGGGGCGCATGTGACAGCAGCAGTAGCCGCGGTTGAAAAACGAGGTCTGATTGTTGAATTTGGGCCGTTTGGCTCTTCGTTCTCCGTGCCGAAAACGGAGTTGCCAGAAGCCATAGCCGACTTAATGCGCGCTGCATATGCAAACGGAGCAACCTTTGTCAGCGTTGACGTTGGGTCCATCGAGGACTCACACGTATGACGGTTCCTCACGATCATCCAGTAGTTGTTGCCGCACAACCGCTCATAGATGCTGTTGGGGCATCGCTGGTTGCGCTTGACAGTATTTCTGCGGGTGATATTGAGCTGAAGTGGGAGGGTGCGGTTGTTGCTGGAATCAGACTGCCACCACTGCACGGTGCTCTTGATCGAATTATTGAAGTCGTTGAGCGCGAACTGGGAAACAAGTTGTCAGATCTTTCGCGTAATGACAAACAAAAAGCCATCCGTCTGCTCGACGAACAAGGAGCGTTCATTCTGCGTCGTGCGGTTGAAGATGTCGCAGACGCAATGAAGGTCTCGCGCATCACGGTGTACAACTACTTAAACGCACTCCATCGCTAGCAATGTTTGACGTAGTCGCATTTGATGCCGATGACACGCTGTGGTTTAGCGAAGATTCATTTCGGAAGTATGAAACAGAATTCGTTGAAATTCTTACGCCGTATGCTCCAGTAGGAGTCGATATCAAGGCAGCGCTTGTTGCCACGGAGCGCAAAAATATTGACGCGTACGGCTATGGTGTCAAATCCTTTGGACTCTCTGCCATGGAAGCGGCAATCACATTGTCAAACGGAGAGATTCCTGCAGTTGAATTGCAAAAGATTCTGCATGGGGTTCGCGAGCACCTTACTGAACCGGTGCGATTGTTTGAGGGAGTCGCAGAAGTGCTCGCGCAAGTAAGTTCGCAATTTCGCACCATTTTGATTACCAAGGGCGACCTTGCCCATCAAACACGAAAAGTGGAAACCAGTGGCTTAAGCCACCACTTTGAACACGTAGAAATTGTGTTGGAAAAAGACCCGGCTACTTACGCACACGTGCTGAAGAGCCTTGACATCAACCCGCAGAGTTTTTGTATGGTGGGCAACTCCATGAAGAGCGACATTGTTCCGGTACTCGCCATTGGCGGATTCGGTGTGTACGTGCCGTACGAAATTCTGTGGGAACTCGATCATGCCGAACACCCAACCGCAAACACCGATCGGTACGTGGAATTGGAATCGCTCAGCCTGGTGCCCGAGTGGTTGGCGCAGCAGCGCAAATAGTCAGTATTTATAGCTTTCTGAGGTGTACTTCGGTCACGCGGTGGTCAGCACCTTTTTGCATCACGAGTGATGCACGCGAACGAGTTGGCGCAATGTTTTCGCGCAAGTTCTTACCGTTGATCTCTCTCCAAATTCCACGCGCCATTGCTTCAGCTTCATCGTCGCTGAGTGCAGCAAAGTTATTGAAGAAGCTCTCTGGGTTCCGGAACACGGTTTGGCGCAATGCAAAGAATCGTTCGACGTACCAGTTCTCTACGTCTTGCTCATTGGCGTCAATGTAAATAGAAAAGTCGAAATAGTCGCTCACGAATTCTGCCGAGTCCGTGCCAACTTGCAATACGTTCAACCCTTCAACAATCAAAATGTCGGGACGATTTATGATCACACTGTCGCCTTGAACAATGTCGTACACCACGTGGCTGTATACAGGTGCAGCTACATCGCTAGAGCCGGCCTTCACTTCGCGTAAAAACTGCACTAAGCGCTTGGTGTCATAACTTTCAGGAAAACCCTTGCGGTTCATAATTCCGCGCTCGTTTAAAACGGCATTGGGGTGAAGGAACCCATCGGTGGTGATCAATTCAACGCGTGGGTGCTCTGGCCAACGGGTAAGAAGAGCCTGCAAAATACGGGCAGAAGTGCTCTTTCCTACAGCGACACTGCCCGCAATACCAATGACGTATGGCATCTTTGGCGCAATAGCACCCAAGAAGGTTGCCGACACGCGGTGCAGGTTTTGCGTAGCACTGACATACAGGTTCAAGAGGCGAGTAAGTGGCAAGTACACAGCAACCACTTCTTCAAGATCAATGCGGTCGTTAATTCCGCGAAGGGCTTCAAGGTCACGTTCGTGCAATGTGAGTGGTGTTTGCGCACGAAGCTCTGCCCAATCGTGGCGATCAAATCGCAAGTATCGGTCTACGTCAATGGCGTCAATCATGAGTGATTTATCTCGAGACTATTAACGATTCCAGGGTGCAAACGGTGAAGCGGCGCCAGTGCCGCCAGTCAATACATCAACACCAGTTTCAGTAACCAACACGGTGTGTTCAAATTGGGCAGTTCGTTTGCCGTCTGCAGTTACTGCAGTCCAGTCGTCTTTCCACATGCGGTGCTGGTAGGTGCCGAGAGAAATCATCGGCTCAATCGTGAATGTCATGCCAGGGCGCATGATGGTGTTGTTGCTCTT
>JBEGVD010000101.1:0-3306 GCA_041178585.1 Actinomycetota bacterium | reverse complement strand
AACCGCTGCATGCTCATGTACTCCACTGACATGGAACCAGAAGTGCTCGCACTTCCCATCGCCGGTGCCGCATCTATCGGTATTGCCAAAGTGAAAGAAATGTTTGACGGTAAATAATGGGTCGCAAAATTCTTTTTATCACTACAGATCAACAGCGTTACGACGCACTCGGATGCAACGGCGGAACCATCGCACGCACACCCGTTATTGATGCACTCAGTCGCGCCGGAATTACCTTTGATCGCGCTCATCCACAAAACGTGGTGTGCATGCCTTCTCGAAGCACCATGCTGACTGGCCAACATGTCAGCACGCATGGCGTGTGGATGAATGGCGTTCCGCTTCCAGAAGATGCGCCGAGTATTGCCGCAGACTTACGTGGCGCTGGTTACGCAACTGCGCTCATTGGCAAAGCACACTTTGAGCCACTGCTTGACCCGTTCCTTCGCTTTACCGAAAACCGTTTAGGCGCCGAAAGAATCACGACCGACAATCCAAATGACCCGCATCGAGGATTCGATCACATGGAACTTGCAACTCACGGTGCTGCCGGTCAGTTGCACTACTCACAATGGATTCGCGAGAGCCACCCAGAAGCAGTTGGCAACTATTACAACGTGCTCGATCGCGAGCTGCAAGTGAATGCCGAAGGTGGCGGTGACACAAACGCACCGCAAGTAAAAGTGAACCCCATCCCGCGTGAGTGGTACCACACCGAGTGGGTTGCTCAACGCACAATCGCGTGGTTGCAATCACTTCCAGATGATCGTGATTGGTTCTGCTGGATGAGCTTTCCTGACCCTCATCACCCGTGGGATCCACCTGCATCCGAAATGCATCGCGTGAATTGGAAAGATCTTGAGTTGCCAGAGGGTTACATTGCCGATGCAGCAAAGCGCGAGAAAGTCATCGATTCAAAATTGCGTCATTGGCGTGGTTGGTACGACGGCACATTTGTTTCGAACTACGAAGCGCCTGCGAAGTGGGTACCTGCAACGATGACCACCGACCAAGTGCGCGAAGTAAACGCCTACACACACGTAGAGAATGAGCTGATTGACGAAGCCATTGGTTCAGTCATGAAAGCAATCGAGTCCCGCGGTTGGGGTAACGATCTCGACGTGCTATACACCACCGATCACGGTGAGTTTCAGGGCGATTTTGGCTTCTTATTCAAAGGCCCATATCACGTAGATGCACTCATGCGACTGCCGCTTATTTGGCGTCCAGCACCAAGTTCCAACATTGAACCAGCACGAGTCAGTGCACCAGTTGGGCTTGTGTCCCTTGCTGCAACGTTTGCTCATATTGCTGGTCTTGATCAGCCAAGTTATGTCGAGGCACCACGGTTGCCACACGCCGATAGCGATGCAACAACACTTGGACACGAGCGCGTACTTACCGAATGGGACAGCGTGTTGTTTGGAAAAATTGTGCACCTGCGCACTATCTGTCGTGACAACTGGGTGTGCACTGCTGCGTTACCGGGCACGATGAACGAAGCTGGCGAAGGTGAGCTCTACGACCTCACACACGACCCACTACAACATGTGAACCTGTGGAGCGATCCGAAAGCAAAAGCCATGCGCGAGAGTTTGCTCGCTGACATGTGGGACAACTTGCCAAAACAGGTCACTCCACTGCGCCACATGGACGCACCTGTTTGATCGTGTAGTTAGAGCGCTGGAATTTGCTGCGTAATGCAGTGAATGCCACCACCGCCAAACGCAAGAATGGCTCCAATATCTAAGCCAACTACTTGCCTATCGGGAACAAATTCAGCAATCAGCGCCAACATGTCATCGTCTGCAGCATGACCACACACGGGAACGATTACTGCGCCGTTTACTAAATAGAAGTTGAGGTACGGAACCTGCACCGTTACCCCGTGCACATCAATCCGTGGGAGTACAGGTACTTCACGAATGGTTATATCAAATGTTTCAGCAACACGACGGTTTTGCGCGAGACGTTCAAAGTCACTTACTGACTTGTCATCACAGCCTTGTATCACCAACGTGCGTGGTGCAGTGAAGCACGCGACGTTGTCAACGTGACCGTCGGTATCTTCGTCAAGCGACAAGCCGTGTGGCAACCACATCACGTCTGTTGCACCAAGTTCGTGTTTCATAGTGGCGGCAATTTGTTCGCGCGACAGGTTTGGGTTGCGGTTTGGATTCAACAAACACTGCTCGGTTGTGGCAAGTAATCCCGTTCCATCAACAGTGATCGAACCGCCTTCAAACACCATGTCGATGTTGCGCACTTCGTGGCCCATTAGCTCTGCAAAAGAATGTGCGAGCGCAGCGTCTTTGTCAAATGGAACAAACTTGTTTCCCCAGCCGTTGAACACCCAGTTACCGGCAAGTCGCTTGTCGTCATCAAACACATAGATGGGGCCGGTATCGCGAAACCACGAATCGTCCAATGGAAGCTCAACCACGTCAACTGCATCTCCGCACAACAAACGAGCGCGTTCTGCGTCTTGCGCATTAGCAATCATGGTCACTGGCTCAAAGCTGGAAATGGTTTTCGCCAATGCCGCATGGGCTAATCGGGCATCACCAATGTGATCGCCGTAGAGATCATGTCGAGATGGCCAACAAATGACGGTTCGCTCATGAGGGGCGAATTCGCCAGGCATTTTCACGAAAAATCGTCTCCAAGGCCTTCTTCAACTCCGCCATCGAGTGTCAGCAAAGGAACATAGAGCTCTGGGCGACGATCACGGAACAATCCCCAACTTGAGCGCATAGCTTGAATTTCATCGAGGTTAAATGTTGCAGTGAGCACTGTCTCTTCTTCGCGATTTGCTTCAGCAACCTTTGCGCCCGTGGCATCGGCAATGAACGACGAACCGTAAAACGTAATTTCGGTGTTTACTCCGACTTCACGACCAGTGCGGTTGGCCGCGATAACCGGCATCAGGTTTGCACCTGCGTGCCCTTGCATCACGCGCTGCCAATGCATCGATGAATCCCATTTCGGGTTCGGTGGCTCACTGCCAATTGCTGTTGGATACAACAACATCTCAGCACCTAACAACGCCATTGCGCGTGCACCTTCTGGAAACCATTGGTCCCAACAAATACCGACGCCAATGTTTCCGAACCGCGTATTCCATACACGGAAGCCGGTGTCACCAGGACTGAAATAATACTTCTCGGTGTAACCGGGACCGTCTGGAATGTGGCTCTTGCGATAGATGCCAAGCATTGAGCCATCAGCGTCAACCATTGCAACCGTATTGAACAGCGCATTGTTTGCCCGTTCGTACACACTGATTGGCAACACAACGCCAAGTTC
>JBEGVD010000100.1:0-3974 GCA_041178585.1 Actinomycetota bacterium | reverse complement strand
CTGATGGCCGGATTCAGCGGATTCGTATTCTTCACCCGCTTCCGCCGTTCGAAACGAACACCCACCGCCTAAAGTTTCGCGCATGGCAAAGATGCGCACGGTGTACAACTGCGGAGATTGTGGCGCAAGCCATCACAAGTGGGCAGGCAAATGCGACTCATGCGGAGCATGGAACTCGCTCGTTGAAGATGTTGAAGACCCAAACGAAGTCACCACACTTGCTGCAGGAATGGCCCTGGTTCCACCCGGTGAAGCACAGCCGATTAACCAACTCGATGCTGCAGTTGCCAAGCCAATGCCAACAGGTATTTCTGAACTCGATCGCGTACTCGATGGTGGCCTAGTCCCTGGCTCAGTCACCCTCGTTGGCGGCGAACCAGGTATTGGTAAATCGACCTTGCTTTTGCAGTTGCTGTCGTCATGGCCAACAAAGTCGTTATATGTCACCGCTGAAGAAAGTGCACAGCAAGTACGCATGCGTGCTGAGCGATTGCATGCGTTGCGTGATGACCTGTGGTTGTTGTCTGAAGCATCTATTACCAACATCATTTCTGCAATTGACAAAGTGAAGCCTGAACTGATTGTGATCGACAGTATTCAGGCGGTTGCCGACCCCGCACTTGGTTCTGCACCGGGTTCAGTTGTGCAAGTACGTGGTTGCGCGCACCGACTAGTGCAAGAAGCAAAGCGGCGCAACATTCCCACCATTTTGGTGGGGCACGTCACTAAAGAAGGCGGCCTTGCTGGGCCACGTGTACTTGAACATGTTGTCGACACCGTGTTGTCATTTGAAGGCGAACGTCACCATGCGTTGCGCATTATGCGAGCGGTGAAACATCGATTTGGTTCAACGAGTGAACTTGGTTTGTTTGAAATGACCGAACTCGGTTTGGTTGGAGTTCCCGATGCCAGCAAGATGTTTTTGGCAGATCGTCGCCCAGGCACACCCGGTTCAGTTGTAGTGCCAACACTTGAAGGCCAACGCCCACTTCTCGTTGAAGTACAAGCACTCACCAATGCAACGTCAGGAAATGCACCTGCTCGACGCAGTGCACAAGGCCTCGACCCAGGTCGTTTGGCCATGTTGCTTGCGGTGCTCGAGCGTCGTGCACGCATCAGCCTGTCGCAACACGAGGTGTATGCATCGGTTGTTGGTGGCGTGAAGTTGAATGACCCTGGCAGCGACTTGGGTTTGTGTCTGGCACTCGTTTCTGCTGCAACAAACACACCTGCTCCTGGCGATTTAGTGGTGTGTGGCGAAGTTGGTCTTGGTGGAGAAATTCGCCACGTTGGGCACATGTCGCGCAGGCTCGCCGAAGCAGCACGCTTGGGCTTCACCCGCGCAATCGTTCCCGCAAGCGGTGACTATTCACAAAAGGGGCTGACGCTTCAGCCAGCAAGCACGCTCAGTGAAGCATTGGCAATTGCACAACTAAACGTTCGCTAACGCCTGGCGTAGTGTCGGTATGTGGCAATTGAACCCGACAACAAAAACTGGACATGGGTGCTTGAACGCCAATGCCCCGACTGTGCATTTGATGCAGCGTCTGTAGTCCCACGCGACATAGGCATGACCATTCGCGATATTGCCTCGCAATGGGAAGTCCTGTTACTGCATCCTGAGGCAACCAAGCGACCAGTTGAAACCGTATGGTCGCCAAGTGAATACGGGTGCCACGTGCGCGATGTATTTCGCCTATTTGATTTTCGTTTAGAACTGATGCTCACGGAAGACGACCCCATGTTTCCCAACTGGGACCAAGACGAAACCGCCGTTTCTGATCGCTACGACCTGCAAGATCCATTGGTTGTGAGACGCGAGTTAGCCATTGCTGGCGATTTGCTGGCTGAACGGTTTGATGCCGTTGCCACAGGTGAATGGCTTCGAACTGGGCTTCGTAGCGACGGAGCCAGGTTTACCGTGGAGTCCTTTGGCCGGTATTTACTGCACGACCCCATTCATCATCTGTGGGATGTTTCGCGCACCTATTAAAAACTTGTGCACACATCAGGTTCATGACAAACCAAACATCACATTCCACAATTAAAGGCGAAGACGGCAACAAGCGTTGTGCTTGGTGCGTAGGCGATCCGCAGTACATGAAGTATCACGACACCGAGTGGGGTAAGCCCGTTACCGATGATCAAAAACTGTACGAAAAGCTATGTCTAGAAGGGTTCCAGGCAGGGCTTTCGTGGCTCACTATTTTACGTAAACGCGAAAACTTTCGCGAAGCATTTGCCAACTTCGACCCGGAAGAAGTTGCGTTGTTTAAGGCTCGCGACATCACGCGACTCATGAAGAACGAAGGCATCGTGCGCAATCGGCTAAAGATCGAAGCGGCAATCACGAATGCGAAGGCAACGCTGAAAGTGCAAGACGAATTGGGAACGATGTCTTCACTCATCTGGTCGTTTGCCCCGACAAAACCAAAGAAAGCTCCACGAACGCTTTCCGATGTTCCAGCAACTTCGCCAGAATCGGTTGCGTTGTCCAAAGAGTTGTTGAAGCGCGGGTTCAAGTTCGTTGGGCCTACCACCATGTATGCGGCTATGCAGTCGCTGGGCTTAGTGAATGATCACTTGGCTACGTGCTTTGCCCGCGACACCACGAAATAGTTAAACGTCGTAGCGATACACGTTGGTTTCGCGGGCCTTAAAACCAAGCCGCTGATACAAACGATTTGCTGCTTCGCGCGACGGACGCGAGGTTAAATCAACCGTTGTCGCGCCTTGGCGTTTTGCCTCGGCAAGTGCAAACTTGTTCAGTTCTTCACCCACGCCTTTGCCGCGTGCATCGGCGTCAACCACAACATCTTCAATCCATGCGCGAATTCCGGTTGGAATATGAAAAATCACCAGCGTCAGTGAGCCGACAATTACGCCATCAACTTTTGCCAACAAAATCTGCGAAGAGTCTGAAGCAACGATGGACTCAAGTTGCTCTTTCGTCGGTGCGGGGTTCGACTTCGACAACTGCGGAATCAGTCGCTGAAACGCCACAACGAGGTCGTTATCTACTCGCTTTGCAATTTCCACCTGCACTGTCATGTCTCTACCTTATTGCGTGAAAGCCCGTAGAATTAGCGTGTGCTGATGTTTACCGCGAAGCGGCAAGTAGCAACTGTTATCGGTAACTGCCTGCGCATGCTTTCGGGCTCACCAGTTGCTGGACAGCGTGTGCTTATGTATCACGCGGTGGGCAACCGCGTAGATGGCGACATCAACAACATTTACACCATGTCGCGCACCGACTTCTTGCGCCATATTGAAACATTGCAAGCGGTTTCTACACAGCACAACATGCCGTTTGCCCCATTTCGCCAGTCGAATAACTCCGAAATTGCCATTACTTTTGACGATGGATACGCCGATTCTCTCTCCACCATTGGGCCAGAACTCAGTAAGCGCGGTATTCCATTCCATGTGTTTGTGACACCAGAAAAACTCACTTCGCGCGACCCGCGATATTTATCAACTCCAGAACTGCGCGAACTTGCCACCATTCCAGGAGCAACGATTGGTGCACACGGTGCAACTCACCGCTCACTCACCTCGCTCAGCATCGCTGATGCAGAAGCAGACTTGCGCAGTAGCAAACAACAACTTGAGGATATTTTGCAAACACCAATCACGACTATGTCGTACCCATATGGTCATGTGAATACTGAAGTTCGCACAGCAGCACAGCGAGTTGGGTTCGCTGTTGCCGCCTGCAGCAAGTGGGGCGTGAACAACGAACACAGCGACTCGCTGTTATTGAACCGACTCGATATGTGGGCTGGCGATAATTCGCGCACTATTGAAAACAAGGTGCTGGGCTACTGGAACTTCCTCGGTCGTCGCACGTGACCAGCAACGCAACAATCAGCGTGATCATTCCATGTTTCAATTCAGCAACAACAATTGAGCGTGCACTGCGCAGTGTTGAACATCAAACCGCCAAACCGCACGAAGTATTGGTGGTCGACGAT
>JBEGVD010000099.1:0-18645 GCA_041178585.1 Actinomycetota bacterium | reverse complement strand
TACACAAAATCAGAATTAGTCAATACCTATTGCCGAACTAGACTGTTGGCAAATGTCTGGTTCTCGCCCCCCAATTTCCTCTGCAAATGATTTGCGTGAGTCGTTCTCTGGCTACTTCGCTGACAAAGGGCATACGCGAGTTAAATCCGCCAGTCTCATTCCTCATGATCCAACCGTGTTGTTTACCGTTGCAGGGATGGTTCCGTTCAAGCCATATTTCGTGGGCGACGAACAGGCTCCATATAGCCGCGCGGTCACCGTGCAGAAATGCGCACGTGCAGGTGGCAAGCACAACGACTTAGACGATGTTGGTCGCACCAAGCGTCACTTGGTGTTCTTCGAAATGATGGGCAACTTCTCGTTCGGTGATTATTTCAAGAGCGATGCCATTCCATGGTCGTGGGAACTTGTTACTGAAGTATTTGGTTTTGATGGCGATCGACTATGGATCACCGTTCATGAAAGCGATGATGAGGCAGAAGCAATTTGGCACGAAGAGGTTGGCGTGCCTATGGAGCGCATTCAGCGACTCGGCGACAAAGACAACTTCTGGCAAATGGGCGAGACGGGGCCATGTGGTCCATGCTCAGAAATTCATATCGACCGCGGACCATCATTTGGTCCCGAAGGCGGACCGCTGCACGATCCGCACGGCGATCGATTTCTTGAATTTTGGAACTTGGTGTTCATGCAGTTCAACCAAGCAAAGGATGGATCGCGAACACCTTTGCCTAAACCATCGATCGACACGGGTGCTGGCTTAGAGCGCATTCTTGCGTTGATGCAGGGAACAGATTCTGTTTGGGAAACCGACGTGTTGTTCCCGCTCATTGAACAGGGTCAGTCTCTTACCAGTCGAAAATATCAAATTGGCAACTATGAAGATCGCGACAGTTTCAGTCTGCGTGTACTTGCAGAGCATGCTCGCTCTGCAACCATGCTCATTAACGACGGCGTGTTTCCGTCAAATGAAAACCGTGGTTACGTATTGCGTCGTATTATTCGTCGCGCTGTTCGTCACGCCTATTTATTGGGCACCGAAAAACTGGTAATGCCGAAGCTCTCCGAGACGGCGATCGACATCATGTCTGCGGCATATCCAGACTTGCTGGGTAATAAAGACTTCATTCTTGGAGTAATGACGAAGGAGGAAGAACGCTTCCGTCAAACCTTGAAGACCGGGCTCACCATTTTGGAAGATGAACTCTCCAATGGTTCTCAAGAACTAGCAGGACCTTCTGCCTTTTTGCTGCACGACACGTATGGCTTTCCACTCGAGCTCACGCAGGAAATTGCTGGTGAACGCAACGTCCGTGTAGACGTTGCGGGCTTCGAACAAGAAATGGGCGCTCAACGCGATCGCGCAAAGAGTGCTCGTAAGGGCGCAAAGGTTGGTGAAGCCACCATCGAGGCATATCGCCACGTCATGGAAACTCATGGCATTACCGAGTTCGTTGGCTATGAGGAAACAGCATGCGATGCCAATGTGCTCGCGGTCATTCCTGTGCAAGATGGGGAACAGGAGGACGTCGATGTATTCCTTGATGTCACTCCGTTCTATGCCGAAAGCGGTGGTCAGGTAGGCGACGTTGGCACCATCACAACATCGACTGGTGAAATCGAAGTGCTCGACACCATGTTTGCGCTCCCTGGTCTTCGCAAACACATTGGCAAAATCGTTCGCGGGTCCGTCACCGCCGGGCAAAGCGCTCGCGTGGTAATAAATGTTGCAGACCGAGATGCAACTCGTCGTAATCACACAGCAACACATATTCTGCACTGGGCATTGCGCGAGGTGCTCGGCGAGCACGTGAAGCAGGCTGGTTCGCTTGTTTCTCCAGACCGCTTGCGCTTTGACTTCAGCCACTACGCCGCAGTGAGCGCACAAGAAATTGAACGAATCGAGCGACTTGCAAATGAGCAGGTATTTGCAAACTCGGTAACCAAAAATTACGAGACGTCCAAAGACGAAGCAACAGCCGCTGGGGCAATTGCATTCTTTGGCGACAAGTACGGAGACACCGTGCGTGTTTTGGAAGCAGGAAAGACATTCGAATTGTGTGGAGGCACGCACGTCAAAGCAACAGGTGACATCGGAATTATCAAAGTCGTTTCCGAGTCATCAATTGGTTCAAATTTGCGTCGCATCGAAGCAGTGACGGGCGAGAACACCTTCAATTATTTACTCGAGACCACACGCACCTTGACTGAAGCAGCCGAACTTCTTGGCACGCAGCCGAGCGACATTATGTCCACTGTGCAGCGCAAGCTCGATGAAGTGAAATCGCTATCCGATGAAATCAAGCAACTGCGTTCGGCGCAGGCTCGCTCACGTGCGGGCGAGTTGGTTGCTCAGGCAACGAACGGTCAGGTTGTTGCAAGGGTGGATGGCATTTCACCAAACGATTTGCGCGAACTTGCGCTTGCCATTCGTCAGAGTCCAACCATTCAAGCCGTCGTGCTTGGTGGAGTCACCGACACAGGTGGTGTTGCATTGGTTGCAGCTGTTGGTAACGGACTCGATGTTGCTGCGGGTGAGCTCATTAAAGATGCTGCAAAAGCAGTAGGCGGTGGCGGCGGTGGCAAGGGCGATATCGCAACTGCTGGTGGAAAGAATCCGGCTGCATTAGATGAAGCACTTAATTTGGCACGTGCTGCCTTGGGCAGGGTGTCTGGTTCATAACGTGCGCGCACTCGGGATTGATCTCGGGAGTAAGCGAATTGGTGTCGCAACGAGCGACCGAAGTGGAACTATCGCGACACCATTGACGGTGTTGCAACGAACTGGATCGCGTGAAATCGACTATCGGGCTATTGCCAATTTGGTGACCGAATATGAAATTGAATGCGTTGTTGTTGGGCTTCCATTGCATATGAATGGAACTCTTGGTGATGCGGCAAAGTCTGCCCTCGCTGAAGTAGAGCAGTTGACTAGCGTGTTGAGTGTGCCAGTTCTCACCTTTGATGAACGTCGGACGACGGTAACTGCAGACAGCATTTTGATGGAGCAAAACATGAATGCACAAGATCGTCGCAAGGTAATTGACAAGGTTGCTGCCGCAGTCATGTTGCAGTCTTGGCTTGATGGCAGAAAGATGATGGAAGACCCCACACGTGATTGATCCACTGATCAAGATTCGCAAAACCGAGGATCAACCTGCCGAAAACTGGTACGACGATCCCTGGGATAGCCCTGATACGTTGCTTCGTTCTGATCAACTAGAAGTAGATGAATTGCCGGATGACTTTCGGGAATTGTCGCGGCCGTTCCTTATTGTTGCCACTGCAGTCGCAGTAGTTACCTTGTTCATGGGGGCTATTGGTTGGTGGTACGTGCACCAAGTCAATCCATCTGGCAAAGGTGACCCGCAATCGTTCACTGTTGTCGAAGGCGACACTATTGCATCGGTAAGTCAACGACTCGCAGACGATGGGTTTGTGTCCAGTGCGAGTGTGTTCTCCTGGTATGTGTCGCGCAAAGGTGGGGTTGAACTCATCCCCGGTTATTACACCATTGCGCCTAAAGATCACATGGGCAACATCATGGCGGTTCTGAAAACTCCACCATCTGCCACCTATCAGAAGGTGACATTCCCAGAGGGCTACACCATTTCACAAATGGGAGCACGACTTGCTGAAAAGACACTGCGCTTAAACGCAGATCAATTTGTTGCAATGGCCAACGATCCATCAATTGAAATGCCGTATCGCCCTGAGGGCCAAACTTCGTTAGAGGGTTTGCTGTTCCCCGACACATATCAGATTTCTAATGATCAAAATGAGAAGCAGGTGGTGCAACAACTTGCCAAGCAAATGGTCAGGGTGGCATCTCAAGAGGGGATCGACGATTCCCAAGCCAAAGTCGGGATGTCTCCATACAAAGTATTGATCATTGCATCCATGATTGAGCGAGAAGCAAAGGTAGAAGCGGATCGCGCAAAGATTGCGCGCGTCATTTATAACCGACTTGAAATCAAGATGTTGCTACAGATTGATGCAACGCTGTTGTACAACGCGCCGGCAGATGCCGATTTTGCAACACTGAAGGCAGCTGACACGCCGTACAACACCTACATCAACAAGGGTCTGCCACCTACACCAATCGCCAATCCTGGTCGCGCATCAATCGTTGCTGCATTGAATCCTGCACCGAACCCTGCAGGCACCGATCCGCTGTGCGCAAATGTTCCAAAGCCGTGTCGCTACTTGTACTACGTGTTGTCGGATAAAGAAGGCGGACATGCTTTTGCCGTAACACTTGATCAGCATGAAGCGAATGTTGAGACAGCTCGTCAAGCCGGACTGTTGCCGTGAAACTGAAAACCATTGCTGCAGTACTCGGATCACCGGTTACACAGAGCCTTTCGCCAGCAATTCACAACGCAGCGTTTGCACGAATGTCAAAGCCGTGGCGATATGTCGCCATTGATGTGGACGCGCAATATTTTGAAGAAGAAGTATTCGCTGCCCGAGATGCGGGAATGCTCGGATTGAGCATCACTATGCCGCATAAAGACGCAGCGTTTGCACTTGCGCAGAATCGTGACGAGATAGCGCAGCGCTCTGGGTCTGTGAACACCATTGTGTTTGGCGACACTGGCGCATTGCGCGGAGCAAATACCGATGGTGATGGCTGCTGCGATGCACTTGTTCGCGGTGGTGCAACAATTGAAGGAAGTCGTGCGGTAGTACTTGGAGCAGGCGGAACAGCACGATCGGCAGTTGCCGCACTTGGGTTACGCGGTGCTGCAGATATCGCCGTTGTCAACCGCACGCAGGCACGAGCAAGCGAAGCAAGTGAATGCGCAGACGTGGCACGAGTTGGAACTGAAAGCGATATTGCCGATGCAACATTGCTCATTAACACCACATCGGTCGGAATGGGGACAGATGATTCGCCAGTAAGTGCGACATTTCTCCACAGTGCACTGACCGTTCTTGACGCGGTGTATCACCCTCTAGAAACTGCTTTTCTTACTCAGGCGCGACAAGCCGGAGCAAACACGATCGACGGTTTGTGGATGCTGATCTGTCAAGCAGTTCGTCAAGAAGAACTGTGGTGTGGCATGACTCCAGACCTGCAGGTGATGCGCGATGCAGCGCTTCATGCACTTGCGCAACGCACTTCGTAATTGTCCCGATTCCTGAGGGGGAGCACGGGTAGCCTGTAGGGCATGTTGCGTTATCTCACTGCAGGTGAAAGCCACGGCCAAGCGTTGGTCGTCATTGTTGAAGGCCTTCCTGCCGGCATGAAGGTAACTGCGCAAGACATTCAAGCCGAACTTGGGCGTCGCCGTCTTGGCTACGGTCGCGGTCCCCGTCAGCGTTTTGAGCAAGACGAGATTGTGTTGATTGGTGGAATTCGTCATGGCCGCACTCTGGGTTCTCCAGTAGCGATTGAAATCAAGAACTCTGAATGGTTTCGCAGCGATGTATGGCACGAGGAAATGTCCCCTGCTCCAGGAGCCACAAAGAAGCCACTGACCCAACCAAGGCCGGGTCACGCCGATCTCACTGGCATGCAGAAGTATGGGTTCACCGATGCTCGCGATGTGTTGGAACGGGCGAGTGCGCGAGAAACCGCTGCACGTGTTGTCGCAGGCGCGCTTGCAAAGTTGTTGTTGAAAGAAATCGGTGTCGATATTTTGTCGCACGTAACGCAGATGGGCTCGGCGAAGTCTGAATCGAACGCCAGACCTACGATCAAAGATATGTCAGTTGTAGACGAGTCGCCAGTTCGTGCGTTTAACAAAGAGGCAGAACTTGCCATGATCACCGAGATTGAAGCTGCAGCCAAAGATGGTGACAGCCTCGGCGGAATTGTTGAAGTGCTTGCTTATGGTCTGCCGGTAGGTCTTGGTAGTTATGTGCACTGGGATCGAAAGATTGATGGGCTACTTGCGCAAGCAATCATGAGCATCCAGGCCGTCAAGGGGGTAGAGATTGGCGATGGCTTTGAAGTAGCCGGTCGGCGCGGAAGTATGGCGCACGATGCAATTTCGTGGGACGCTGAAACCAATTCGTATCGTCGCGAAACAACACTTGCAGGTGGAACAGAAGGTGGAATGACCACTGGTGAACTCATGGTGGTCCGTGCTGCGATGAAACCGCTTGCCACATTGAACCGACCAACACTCAAGACCATCGACACGGTGTCAAAAGAGGAAACGGTAAGTTTCAAAGAGCGCACCGACGTCACCGCGGTACCTGCAATGGGTGTTGTTGCCGAAACCATGGTTGCGCTTGTGCTAGCGGGTGAAGCACAGCGCAAGTTCGGTGGGGACTCGGTTGAAGAATTTGTTCGTAATGCGGCGTCGTATGCTGCATCAATCCAGTGAATGCACGCCACGCAATCGTTTTGGTTGGATTAATGGGATCGGGTAAAACCACCGTCGGAAAACGGATTGCGCAAGAACTCGGCTACGAATTCGCGGATTCAGATGATCTTGTCGCCAGTGCTGCTGGAAAGTCAGTGCGAGACATATTCTCCCAAGATGGAGAAACGGTGTTTCGTAAGTATGAAAGCGACGCCATTCGATCTACCCTTTCCGATGGAAAGTCTCCAATCGTGCTCGCAACTGGTGGCGGTGCTGTGATTTCACGTGAGAACCGCACCGTCATTTCTGATCATGCATCGCACGTGGTGTGGCTTGATGCCTCTGTGGATGATTTAGTGGTGCGCACGAAATCGGGTGTAGCGCGACCGCTGCTCGATGGTGATGCGAGCAAAACACTGCAGTCGCTCAGTGAGCAACGCTCGGCTTGGTATGAAGAAATTGCAACACTGCGCATCGATACGCGCGGAAAATCCGTAACCAAAGTGTGCTCTGCGGTACTTGAGGCAATTCATGCAGGTGCTGACCATGAGTAATCAACAGGTTGTTCGTGTCGAATTGGGCGAGCGTTCCTACAACGTCGTAATCGGTTCTGGTGTGCGCTCACAAATCGCCAGCATGGTGCCAAGTACGGCAAAACGTGCAGTCATCGTTACCCAAGCAACCATTCCTTTTTCAGTAGAGGAGAGTCTGGTGGCAGCGGGAATTTCTACCCGCACGATCAACATCGGTCTCGGCGAAGAATTTAAATCGCTTGCAACTATCGAAATGATTTTGCGCGAGTGTGCACAGTTTGGTCTTACTCGTAACGATGTCATCATCGGTGTTGGTGGTGGCATGGTTACCGACATTGCCGGTTTTGCAGCGTCTGCTTGGCACCGCGGTATTGCGGTGGTTCACGTGTCGACAACTCTTGTTGGCATGGTCGATGCCGCGATTGGTGGAAAGACGGGTGTCAACCTTGCAGAAGGGAAGAACCTGGTTGGTGCCTTCTGGCAGCCACGTGGCGTGCTGTGCGACACTGACGCGCTTGCCAGTTTGAGCCCGCGGGAAACACGGTGCGGCAATGGTGAAATGGCCAAGTATCACTTCCTCACCGGCGACGACCTGCTCAGTCTCGATCTCAACTCGCGAATTGCCCGTTGTGTGCAAATTAAAGCCGACATCGTGGGATCAGACGAGCGCGAAGGCGGTCGTCGCATGTTGCTGAACTATGGACATACTCTTGCGCACGCAATAGAGATCGCCACCGATTTTTCGGTAGCGCACGGCGAGGCTGTGGCAATCGGGTTGGTCTACGCAGCACTGCTTGCTCGCGAACTTGGCCGAATTGATGACCAACGCGTGGTTCAGCATCGTCAAGTAGTGGAAGGTGAGTATGGGTTGTCATGTGCGTTGCCTACAGGTGTGTCGCACGATGAGCTCATTGCTTTGATGCACAGCGATAAGAAGGCTCTGAGTGGATTGACGTTTGTGCTTGATGGCAGCAATGGCGTCGAGCCGGTATCGCCAGTAAGTGTGGATGCAGTTCGCTCGGCACTCAGCCGTATGGAAGTACGCTAGAACCATGGCGGCAGCACCCAAACGCGTATTGCTACTCAATGGCCCAAACCTCAATTTGTTGGGAGAGCGTGAGCCTGCGGTGTACGGAACTGCAACGTTGGCTGACCACGTTGCAGCAGCAACTCAAACTGCAAGCGAAGTTGGACTTGAAGTCGACAGCCTGCAATCGAACAGTTCGTCAGAGCTGGTAAATGCCATACATTCGGCGCGCAAAACTCACGACGCGATTGTCATTAATCCTGGCGCATTTACGCACTATGCCTGGAGTATTCATGATGCACTTGCGGCGTTTAGCGGACCAGTGATTGAAGTACATATTTCCAATCCAAGTAGCCGCGAAACGTGGCGCCATGAAAGCGTCGTTGCGCCGGTTGCATCAGGCACCATCGCTGGGTTCGGCGGAATTGGTTATGTGCTTGCCATTCAGGCCGTAGCGCGAATACTCGCAGCAAAGTAAATGGTGGGCAGAAATATGCCGCGTCCACATTTTCGCCCTCTTCGTGTTGACGGTCGACTCGAATCCGTCGCACGTCACCTTGCAGATAGTCATGCTGCTTCCGCATTTATTGTTTCCTCAACCGTAAACATGCGCTACCTCACAGGGTTCACAGGATCTGCGGGTGTGTTGATTTGTCGCACTGATGATTCTGTGTTGGTTACAGACGGAAGATATGTTGAGCAAGCGCAGGTACAAATTCGTGATTCAGGCGCGGCAGTTCGCATTGTTGAGGCACGAACTGCAGCAGCGACGCTGGATGCGGTCGCAACCGAACTTGCTCGTGACGCAAAAATTGGATGCGAGTCCGCAGATCTAACGGTGGAGGCGCATGCTCGTTATGTTGCTGCGTTGGGAACGGAGTTGATTCCACTGAGCGGAGTGGTGGAGGAGATGCGTCGCTCAAAGAGCGAGGCGGAAGTTGAACGCATTGCGTTTGCAGCTAAAACTGCAGACATTGCTCTTACAGATGTGCGAGATCTTTTGGTGCGGTCTATGAACGAGCCCGTTACCGAGCGAGATGTGCGAGATGAGTTGGAGTATCGGATGCGTCGGAACGGTGCAGACGGTCCGAGTTATGAAACCATTGTCGCCACTGGTCCCAATGCAGCTCGGCCTCATCATCGGCCAACCGATCAATTGCTGTCTGAAGGGGATTCGGTAGTGATTGATGTCGGTGGATTAGTTGATGGCTATCACTCTGATATGACCCGAACGTATTTGTTGGGTGAGGTTGATCCGGTGCTGCAGACCATGCTCGAAGTTGTGGCTGAAGCGCAATCGCGTGGAGTTGCGGCAGTTCGAGCGGGAGAGTTACCGAGCGAGATTGATCGCATCTGTCGAACCTTCATTGCCGAAGCAGGGTTCGGTCCAGAGTTTGTGCATGGCACAGGTCATGGAGTAGGTCTGAACATTCATGAGTCACCTTGGCTTCGTGCACAATCCAATGAACCATTACGCGATGGAGAGGTGGTGACTGTGGAGCCTGGCGTCTATCGTGTAGGTCTCGGTGGCGTGCGAATTGAGGATTTACTCCTCGTACGCGCGGCCGGAAGTACAACTCTTACCCACACCCCGAAGGACAGCCTGTGCCTGCAATCTCGACAAACGATTTAAAGAACGGAATTACCCTCAACCTGGATGGCACCTTGTACACGGTGGTGGAGTTCCAGCACGTGAAGCCTGGTAAAGGCGGAGCATTTGTTCGTTCAAAGTTGCGCAACTTGCGCAGTAACAACATGCTCGAAAAAACCTTCAATGCTGGCGTGAAGGTAGAGCAGGCAATCCTCGAAAAGAGCGACATGCAGTTTTTGTACAAGGACGGTGAAGAGTACGTGTTCATGGATCAGTCGTCATACGACCAGGTCAACATCAAGCCTTCCGCACTTGGTGAAGCCGCTGATTACCTCATCGAAAATGCTGTAGCGATCATTGCAACGTACGAAGGCGACATCGTGAGCGTTGAAATTCCTGCTTCGGTTGAATTGGAAATTGCACTCACCGAGCCTGGTATTCAGGGTGACCGTGTATCTGGTGCTCGTAAGCCTGCAACATTGCAAACAGGAAAAGTTATTCAGGTTCCTCTGTTCGTCAACATTGGTGACCGCGTCAAAGTTGACACACGTAGCGGCGACTACATCACGCGCGTTTGACCATGTCAATCGGCCGACCTTCCCGTTCGGCGGGTAACGATGCTCGCTCCGATGCGCGCGAGCGTGCATTGCATTTGTTGTATGAAGCCCATGCTAAAAGTGCGTCCGGTGCGTCAGTGGTTGAATCGCAAGTATTGGCCGTCGGCGACTTAGTGCTTGAAATAGTTGCAGGGGTCGACGCTGTAACTGCCAAAGCAGACGAGATCATTGCCGAAAACGCAATTGGTTGGACGCTGGCTCGCATGCCAGTGATTGACCTCATTGTGTTGCGAATCGCGATTTTTGAATTGATGTCACGTCCAGATGTGCCAACTGCGGTGATCTTGAATGAAGCAGTTGAACTTGCAAAGACTTTTTCAACAGATGAGTCAGGGCGTTTCGTGAACGGCATTTTGTCAACAATTGCCAAAAAGGTTCGCCTATAAAAAGAAGTTTTTCTGTATTCACCGTAAGCGTGTGGTGCATGGTGGTGTTGTACGCGCTGTATTTTTCTGTGCGCACCGTAGGTGTACATAACGGTCTTGGAACTTCGGCATATGACTTTGGTTTGTATGACCAGGGAATTTGGTTGATGTCTCGTGGCCATGCCCCATTTGTCACATTGATGGGACGCAATCTTTTCGGCGATCACTCTTCGTTCATCCTGGTTCTGTTGATTCCGTTGTACTGGGTCTTTTCTTCAACGTCGTTTCTGTTTGTCGTTCAGTCGATTGTTGTGGCGATTGGTGCGCTTCCCGTGTATTGGTTTTCGCGACAGAGATTGCGAAGCGAGCCACTTGCTGCAGCCATGGCGGGGGTGTACTTGGTGCACCCGTCTATTGGCTGGACAAACTTAGAAAATTTCCATCCAGATGCCGCGCTAGGAACCCTCGTTGCATTTGCCATTTGGGCTGCGTTCGCGGGAAAGTGGCGTTGGTACTGGTTGGCTGTTGTGTTGGCACTTTCTGTGAAGGAAGACGTCGCCTTTGTCCTGGCACCTCTTGGGCTGTGGGTTGCATTGAAAGCCGACAAGAAGCGCGGGCTCATCACCAGCTTGGCTTCACTTTTCACAATGGCACTGATGTTCCTTGTGGTGATGCGCAGCTTTACAGGTGTGGCTTTTCGGAATTCGTGGCGAATCCCTTTTGGCGGAATAGGCGGATTGCTGAAAACCACCTTCACCCAGCCGACCAAACTGATTGCGTATTTGTGGAGCGAAGATCGTCCCACATACGTATGGCAGATGCTCGCACCTGTCGGATTCGTTTTTCTGTACGAGCCGAGTCTTGCGCTAGTCGGCTTTGTCATGTTGGCGTCAAACGTAGTCAGTACGTTTTGGTATCAACATCAAATCCAGTATCACTATTCCATCATCATTGTTCCGTGCATTGTGATGGGAACGGTGTGGGCACTCGGCAAGTTCTCTCGACCAGCCCGTAGGTGGATAAGTGCGTGCATCATTGCAACATCGCTCGTGTGTGGTTATCTCTGGTCGCCAATGCCGCTTGCCCGAACAACAACCACATCATGGAATTCGCAAATGCCACCAGTAGTCGCTGCTCGCGAATCCATCAGTCGTGTACCAGATGATGCTGTGGTTGCCGCCTATCACTCGCTCACTGCGCAGATGGCGCGGAGAGTCACCATTTACTCCTTCCCGAATCCGTTTGTAAGAAACCTGTATGGACCGGATGTTTTCGCTGGAGGCGACCGATTACCTGGCGCAGATGCGGTTGAGTATGTGATCTTGCCCGTGAATCTGGACGATGAAGCCCAAAAGATCTGGGATGTTGAGAAAGGCCAATTCCGCGTTGTAGACGAAAATGCTTGGTGGGTGGTGTACCAGCGCAACTGATTTCACTTCGTGCATCGCTACTTTTCTTATTACTGCTATGGTGAGGTCGTCGTTAATTGAACCCCGTGAGGTTCAAACGAGAGGAACGAATGAATCAGGTACCAATTCGCACGTCAGGTAAGGCCGTCATGTCGGGCCCCGACGTCAGTAGAGCAATCAGTCGAATTGCTCACGAAATAGTTGAGCGCAATCAAGGTGCTCACAATGTTGTGCTCGTTGGCTTGCAACGTGGTGGAACATGGATTGCAGATGTACTTGCAGAGCGAATCGCACAGATTGAACCCAATCTCGTGGTGCCTAACGGATCGCTTGATGTTTCAATGCACCGTGATGACATTGGGCTGCGTCCCATTGTCCCAGGGGCAATTAGCAATATTCCGTTTGATATCAATGGCGCCGTTGTCGTACTGGTCGACGATGTGTTGTACACCGGCCGCACCGTGCGTGCCGCGCTTGAGGGGTTGAACAATTTTGGTCGACCACAAGCTGTGCAACTTGCAGTGATTGTGGATCGGGGGCATCGTGAGTTGCCGATCCGTCCCGATTTTGTCGGCAAAAACATTCCAACTCAAGCAACCGACGAAGTTGAAGTTTCTGCAGATGGAGTGTTGATTACGGCGGTGGGATCGTGAAGCACTGTCGGTCAATTGAAGAACTTGGCAAAGAGGGTTTGCTTAGATTGATTGACAGCACCGATCAAATGGCGGAGATCAATCGTCGTCCCATACCTAAAGTCCCAGCATTGCGTGGGAAGACTGTGGTCAGTTTGTTTTTTGAAGATTCAACGCGTACGCGCTTGAGTTTTGAAACAGCGGCCAAGCGGTTGTCTGCAGAGACAATGACATTCAGTGTCTCGACGAGCAGTGTGAACAAGGGCGAAAGCCTGCGTGACACCGTTGAGACCATTACGGACATGGGCGTGCATGCATTTGTCGTTCGCCACAAGTCTGCAGGAGTTCCATGGCAAATTGCACAGTGGACAAATGCCTCAATCATCAATGCGGGCGATGGCGCTCATCAGCATCCAACGCAAGCGCTTGTAGATTGCTACACGGTTCGTGAAGCTATTGGTCGTCAATCCTTTGATGGGTTAAACGTCACCATCGTCGGCGACATTAAGCACAGCAGAGTTGCGCGCAGCAATATTTCCGCATTCACCATGCTTGGTGCGCAGGTCACGCTTGTTGCACCCCCAACACTGATGCCGGCACACACCAATCAGTGGCCGGTTCGTGTATCGCATTCTTTGGACGATGTGATTGCATCAACCGATGTGTTGTACATGTTGCGCTTACAAAGTGAGCGAATGGACCAGGGGCTTATTCCCAATCTCGGTGAATATGGAAACCGTTTCGGTCTTACTGACTTGCGTGCACAAAGGTTGCAACCCTCTGCGGTAGTCATGCATCCCGGGCCGATGAACCGTGGTGTTGAAATGCATGTTGACCCTGCTGACTTACCAAACTCTTTGATCCATAAGCAGGTCGCCAATGGTGTGTCGGTTCGCATGGCAGTGCTCTTTGATGTTCTTGCGCGAGGCGCTGAAGTGAATTCGTTGAAGGAAGAGGTTGTGGCATGAGCGTGATCATTTCGGGAGCAACAGTGTTAACAGAGAGTGGCGAGCAGCGACTTGACGTGCGAATTGATAACGGTGTGATCTCAGAGATGTCTGCATCGATCACGCCTTCTCATGGTGATGTCGTTTTGAATGCGCAAGGATGCCACGTGTTGCCTGGATTCGTTGATCTGCATACACATCTGCGCGAACCAGGTAAAGAAGATTCTGAAACTATCGAAACAGGAAGTCGGGCAGGGGCAAAGGGCGGATACACCGCACTTGTTGCAATGCCGAATACCACTCCAGCTCAGGACTCCATTCCCATCATTGAGTTCGTTCGTGCACAGGGGCGTCGAGCTGGATTAGTTGAAGTGGTTCCCAGTGGATGTATCACTATTGGTCGAGCGGGTGTTGCACTTGCACCACTGGCCGATTTGGCTCGCAACGGAGTAACGATCTTCACTGATGACGGCTCGGGAGTGCAAGACCCAGCAATCATGCGTCGCGCAATGGAGTACTCGCGCGAATTAGGGATCACGCTTGCCCAACACTGCGAGGTGTCCGCACTTACAGCAGGGGCAGTAATGAACGAATGTTCATGCTCGAGTGAAATGGGCGTTCCGGGTTGGCCAGCACTTGCCGAAGAGCTCATGGTGCATCGCGATATCGAACTAGCCAAACTCACTGGAGCGCGTATTCACTTTTTACATCTTTCAACCGCAGGGAGCGTGCGCTTGGTGCGCGAAGCCAAGAAGGCTGGACTTCCAGTCACTGCGGAAGTCACGCCTCACCACCTCTCGCTGACTGAAGAATTGCTGAAGTCATTCGACTCCACGTACAAGGTGAACCCACCTTTACGTTCAGTTGCAGATATTGAAGCCCTGAAAGAAGGTTTGCTGGACGGCACAATCGATGCCGTTGCAACCGATCATGCTCCGCATGTGAAGCGCGATAAGGAGTTGCCGCTAGATCAAGCGCCACCCGGAATGCTTGGGCTTGAAACAGCGCTAGGCGTTGTGCTCTCTACCGTGCCCCTGTCGGTTGCGCAGTTGACCGCCGTCATGTCCACCAATCCAGCACGAATTGCAGGGTTGTCAGAACGTCATGGAATGCTCGCCGCGGTCGGCAGACCTGCCAACCTGTGTGTCGTGAATCTTGACGCCGAATGGAGCGTTAACCCACAGTCGCTAGCCAGCAAGAGTACGAATACTCCCTTTGTAGGACGCATGCTTCGTGGCAAAGTAAGACACACGATTTTTGAAGGAGTTGTAGTGGTGAACGAAGGTGTGGCGCAGCGATGAGCAATCGTGAGGGTCAATTGGTGCTGCGTGACGGTTCGGTGTTTGAAGGAGAACTCATCGGTGCGGTGAGTGCAGATGGAGTGTCAAGTGGTGAAGTGGTGTTTCATACTGGTCTTACCGGTTACCAAGAAGTCATTTCGGATCCTTCATATGCGGGTCAAATCATTACGTTCACTACGCCGCACATTGGCAACTACGGAACAACGCCACTTGATAATGAGGCGACGAAGGTGCATGCTCGCGGAGTTATTGTTCGCGAAGAAGCCCGTCGTGAAAGTAATTGGCGAAGCGATCTTTCATTGGATTCCTATTTGACGCAAATGGGCGTGAGTGGAATCGCCGGCATTGATACACGTCGGCTTACGCGCATTTTGCGCGACACGGGCGCAATGCCTGGTGCATTCGGATCAGCAGATCACGCCACCTTGCTGGCAGCTGCAGGAAGCGAGGCGGGCACTGCAGGAGTACAGTTGGTCGAGCAAGTGACAACGAAGTCTGCATATGTTGTTGGTTCTGGTCACTACAAAGTGGTTGCGTATGACTTTGGAATCAAATCAACCATCCTTCGTTGCCTGAGCGACATCGCCACTGTCACTGTGGTGCCTGCCTCAACAAGTGCAGATGAAGTGCGTGCACTGTCACCGCACGGAGTGTTTTTGTCCAATGGACCAGGAGACCCTGAAGCAGTAGTTGGTGCACCTGAACACATTCGTTCGCTTGTTGATGGAGGAATGCCAGTGTTCGGCATTTGTCTCGGACATCAGTTGTTGACACTGGCGCTGGGTGGATCCACATTCAAACTTCCATTCGGGCATCACGGTGCAAATCATCCCGTTCGCAATCTGCACACGGGCAGTGTCGAGATCACCAGCCAAAACCACAACTTCTGTGTCGATGCGAATTCATTAAGTGGAATTGCCGACATTACGCATACCAACTTGAATGACCTCACTAATGAAGGCATGTCAGTGCGTGATGCACGCGCATTCAGTGTCCAGTATCACCCAGAAGCAGGACCTGGACCGCATGATTCGCGGTATCTCTTTGATGAGTTTCGTCAACTGATGGAGGCGAAATAATGCCACGGCGTACTGATCTCAAATCCATTTTGATTATCGGTTCTGGCCCAATCGTTATTGGTCAAGCGTGTGAATTTGATTATTCAGGCACACAAGCATGTCGCGTATTGAAGGAGGAGGGTTACCGAGTCATTTTGGCGAACTCCAATCCTGCAACCATCATGACCGACCCCGACTTTGCAGATCGCACCTACATCGAGCCGCTCACACCAGAAGTTTTAGAGGCAATCATCGAGCGAGAAAAACCTGACGCAGTATTGCCGACACTCGGCGGGCAAACGGCGCTGAACCTCGCGATGGCGTTGTTCGAAAAAGGTGTCGTCGGAGTGCCAGGCAAGCCAGAACTTATTGGCGCAAACGCTGAAGCAATTGCCACAGCAGAGGATCGTGAGAAGTTCAAAATTGCGATGCTCGAAATTGGACTCAAGGTTCCACAAAGTGGCGTTGCTCGCAGCCTGGACGAAGCAGAAGTGGTGCGACAAGAAATTGGTCTGCCACTCATCGTTCGCCCTGCATACATTCTTGGCGGACGAGGAATGGGAATTGCGCACACGCCTGAAGAATTCCGGCTGGTGGTGGCAACTGGAATTTCTGCAAGCCCAATTGGTGAAGTGCTCATTGAGAAATCGATTGCTGGTTGGAAAGAATATGAACTTGAAGTGATGCGCGATCGCGCAGACAACTGCGTCATCATTTGTTCAATCGAAAACGTCGACCCGATGGGCGTGCACACGGGTGACTCCATCACGGTTGCGCCCGCTATGACGCTGTCCGATGTGGAGTATCAAGAAATGCGCAACGCTGCTTTAGCGTGCATCCGACGTGTGGGGGTCGAGACTGGCGGGTCAAACGTGCAGTTCGCAGTGAACCCTGAAAACGGCGATCAATTTGTTATTGAAATGAACCCCCGAGTGTCGAGGTCTTCGGCTTTGGCTTCGAAAGCAACAGGATTTCCTATTGCAAAGATTGCAGCAAAACTTGCTGTTGGTTACACGCTGGACGAGATATCAAACGACATCACCAAGAAGACTCCAGCAAGTTTTGAACCAACAATCGACTACGTGGTCACCAAGATTCCACGTTGGGCTTTTGAAAAATTCCCTGGAACTAGCGGCATCCTTGGCACGCAAATGCAGAGTGTCGGCGAAGCGATGGCCATCGGCCGAACATTTACTGAAAGCCTACAAAAGGCGTTGCGTTCACTCGAGAACGGGCGCATGGGTCTGAATTGCGATCCCGCCGAATTGAATTATCGATCAATGAGCGACGAAGAGTTGCTCGCAGCAACTGGTGTCCCAACGCCAGAGCGACTGTTTCTTGTGGGCGAAGCCATCTTCCGTGGAATCAGCCTTGAACGCATTTACAACACCTGCAAGATCGACCGATGGTTCCTTGACCAGATGCTGATGATCGTGGAGGAGCGCCATTCGCTCAGCAACACCACAATGTCTGCACTGACGGTTCGCCAGTGGCGCCGAGCAAAGCGTCTTGGTTTCTCCGATGCACAACTTGCTTTCATTTGGTCGGTCGATGAAAACGAAGTGCGCTTGACTCGCATTGCAGCCGGAGTGATACCGACGTATAAAGCCGTTGACACCTGCAGTGCCGAATTCGCCGCACAAACTCCGTATCACTATTCAACATACGAAGACGAGAACGAAGTTCGTCCTTCAACGAAGCAACGCGTGATCATTTTGGGAAGTGGCCCGAACCGCATTGGTCAAGGAATTGAATTTGACTACTGCTGTGTGCACGCAAGTTTTGCTCTGCGCGATGCAGGTTTTGAAACGGTCATGATTAATTGCAACCCAGAGACAGTGTCAACTGACTACGACACTTCTGATCGCTTGTACTTCGAGCCGCTCACCCGTGAAGATGTGATGAACGTCATTCAGGCAGAAATCAAAGCCTCAACTACGCCACCACGTGTCATCGTGAGTCTTGGTGGTCAGACGCCGTTGAAATTGGCTAACTACATTCCTGCCGAGTTAATTGCTGGTACATCTCCTGCGTCCATCGATCTTGCAGAAGATCGCAAGAAGTGGAGTGCATTGTGTGAGGAATTGAAAATTTCGCAACCACCTGGCGGTACCGCACTCACCTTTGAAGAAGCAAAAGTAATCGCCTCACGCATTGGTTACCCGGTCCTGGTTCGTCCGAGCTACGTGCTCGGTGGACGGGCCATGCAAATTGTCCACGATGAAGCACACCTGCAACGCGCAATGAACGAACTTGCTGCTGCTGGAACTCTTGGCAGAGAAGGTGGTTTGTCGGCAGAGCGTCCTGTACTGATTGATCGCTTTCTCGACGACGCGACCGAAATCGATGTTGATGCAATCCGCGACGCCAGCGGGGAAGTGCTCATCGGTGGTGTCATGGAACACGTTGAAGAAGCCGGTGTGCACTCAGGTGACTCCGCTTGCGCCATACCTCCTCCAACGCTTGAACCGTGGGTGATTGAAGCCGTTGAGTCGTATACCCGAGTGATCGCCAATGCGCTCGACGTGAAAGGCCTGATCAACGTGCAGTTCGCAGTTGCTGGGTCAACGGTGTATGTCATCGAGGCGAACCCACGCGCCAGTCGTACTGTTCCATTTGTTGCTAAGGCAACCGGCGTGCCGTTGGCAAAAGTTGCTAGTCGTGTGATGTTGGGGGCAACGCTTGCCGAATTGCGCACCGAAGGATTGCTGAAGCCGCCGACCAACTTCGGTCACGTTTCAGTGAAAGAAGCTGTGCTGCCGTTCAATCGCTTCCCGGGAGTGGATACCGCACTCGGACCAGAAATGCGTTCAACTGGCGAGGTGATGGGTATTGACAGCACCTTTGG
>JBEGVD010000098.1:0-4721 GCA_041178585.1 Actinomycetota bacterium | reverse complement strand
CTGGAGCGCCGAGTGTTTCAAGCAGTCCGCGAAGTGGAACAAACTCTCCAAATGGAACACGACGAACTTTGTCGTAGCGATCACCAAGTGTTCCGTCTTCATTCACCACAATCTGCGCATTCGTGAAGTATCGAGCATTTATGTCTTCGGTAATGCCAACAACAAATGGCGCATTTAGTCGTGCTGCCTGTTCTGCAATTTCAGTGCGTTCAACACTGTCGTAGAAGTCGGCTACGTCAATCACGTTTTCTGGCCAAATCACCATGTCAAGGTTTGTACTCGTAATGGCGCGCGTTGCTGCAAGGTGACGCTCAACGACATCTCGTGGGTTCGTATTGATGGCGAGCGTTCCTTGAGGCCCGCCTCCTTGCACGGCAGCAATGGTGCGAGTTTCCCCGGTGTCGCTGCCGTTCGGTGCGACAATCCCTGCACACACGACAAGGGCAACAATCGCGCCGAACACAGCAAGGTGCTTCATCTTTGGCGCAACAACAAGTTGCGACAATGCGAAACCAATTTGCAGGACGCAGAAGGTGAGTAGCAGTGGTCCACCAATGCGCACAATGCCAACTAGTGGTGATGCAGATTGTGAGATGGCAAGTGATGCAAGAGGAACTCCGCCAAATGGAAATGAGAAACGGAATGTTTCAGCCAATGCATGGGCAAGCGGAAGTGCAACGAGTGGGTACATGCTGCGTGACCCAACGACTGAAGCAACACCATGGAACGCAGCAAATAGAATTACCGCAATGACGTAACCCGGTGGAGTGAGAAACCACATCCAGCACATGCCTGGCGCAAACCATCCGAATGCAAAAGTGGTGCCGAGTAAAAACTGAGTGCGCTTGCGAGTTATTCCACTTGTGGTGATTCGCGCAAAGATCGCGATTCCAATGAATGCAAGCGGCCACCAACCCCATGGCGGGAGGCTGAATGCAACAAGAGCACCCGAGCCGAGTGCTGCGAAATATCGGGCTCGATTACTGCTCGGGGTCATGCGTCAATCTTGGCAAGTACGCGTGCTGCTGCACGATTTGCATCTGCGATGCACGAAGGAATGCCAATGCCGCGGTAACTCGCACCGGCAAACACCACGCCCGGAGCTGACACGTCAAAAATATGTTCAAGTCGATCAACTTCTTCGAAATGCCCTGGTCGATATTGCGGAAATGAGTCAACCCAACGTGTGATTCGTACATCAGTCGGAGCGAATTCAATACCTAAATGCCAGTACAGGTCGGCAAGAGCCAACTTCAACAAAGTGTCGTCATCAAGGTGATGCATGGGCATGCCATCGCGACCCATTGAGACACGTAGCACCATTGAATTGTCGGGGGTTTGGACATGTGACCATTTGTTTGAAGCAAACGACACTGCGGTAATGGCAGTTTGTTCTGGTTTTGGCACTAAGTATCCGCTACCCGTGAGATGCTGTGGCCACAAACTGCGCGGAACCGTAAGCGCGATCATCACTACTGATGCGTGTTCACGAGCAGCTAGTCGTGCTGCAGCATCTTTGCTGAGCGACTGAACAAGTGTTGTGCTGTGTTGTGCAGGAGATGCCAGAACCACTGCATCACAGAGCAACGTTCCATCGTCGGTCTGAATGAAGTACTGCCCGCGTTTTGGTTGTTCAATCGCGCGCACTGGCGCAGATAATTCAATAACACCACCGAGTTGACGAATACGGTCTGCAATGGACGTGGTGAATGCGTGCATGCCAGCGAGTGGTGCAGCAAAAACTGGTCCGCTCGCAACACGTTTTGCCAATGAATCTTTCACTGAACTCATCAGGCTGCGCGGTTGCGCAAGCAAGTCGGCAATCTGTGGCATGCCCTTCACGCTGAACGCATCGGTGTCAGTTGCATAGATACTTCCAACGAGTGGATCAATGATTCGTTCAAGTACCTGACCACCGCAGCGTGCGCGCATGGCTGTACCAAGGTTGTCGGTGTTCCTGCCAATGCGGCGCGGAAGCAACGGCTCTAGCGAGGCTCGCAATTTTCCTGAAGTGCTCAGGATTGGTGTTGACCATGCAGCACGAAGTGAGCCGGGAACTCCAAGCATGGTTCCGTGCGGAATGGGGTGCAGTGCGTTCTGCCAGATGTATGCCTCGCCAGTTGCTGGTGAGGTGAGTGCGTCACCCAAACCAACTTGTTTTATCAAGTCCTTTGCAGATGGTGTTCGAGTGAGAAACGCATCTGCTGATTCGTCGAGCGATGTAATTCCTGCAAATGGCGAAGCATGAATAACTCCGCCAACACGGTTGAGCGATTCAAAGATGGTGACGCGAGGCGGGTGTGGCTCACTCAGAATGCGCAACGCTGCAGCAAGACCGGTGATGCCGGCCCCAATAACGACGACATGTTTGTCGTTCATGATTGTGTGGCGGTGAGTACCCGTTTGGCGAGTGCAGCCATGACCGTTGCATCGTCATTGACACATGTGGTGCGGTCAAACTTGAGTCCGTGATGATCGGATCGATGCTTGGCCTCAATGTCGAGGTCGTACAGAACTTCAAGGTGGTCGGCAACGAAACCGCAAGCACTCACCAACACACCGTCTGCTTGATTGTCTGCAGCAATTGAGTCAATTACATCAAGAATGTCTGGTCCGATCCATGGTTCTGGAGTTCTGCCGGCTGACTGCCAAGCAATTGCCCAGTCGTCGCCTTCACGCAATCCCAATTTGTTTGCAACTGCAGTGGCAGTTGCATGAAGTTCGTGCGGGTACGGATCACCTCCATCAATGATGCGCTGCGGCAATGAGTGGGCGGTAAATAACACACGTGTACGCTCTGGCATGGCGGCTTTTTTTGCTGCCATATCTGTTGCAAGAAAGTCAATGAATGCGGGTTCAATTGCCCATGACTCAATGCCGACCACACTGATGCCATGAGGCTCGGCTGCAGCTTTCGCGCGACCAACATATTGACCAATTGAATATGACGAGAAGTGTGGCGCGAGTACGAGCGCAACGATGTTTGTGATTCCTTGGCGCGCAAGATCATCTACGGTTTCTTCGATCATGGGGTGAGCGTGCTTCAAACCCAACTGCACAGTGAATTTTTGTGGGGCAACATTGTCTAATGCGCGTTGTAACGCATCGCGTTGTGCTTCAGTGCGTGCGGCAAGAGGTGAGATTCCACCGATTGCGTCGTAACGAGCCTTGAGGTCTGAGAGTTGTTCTTCGGTTGGTGGTCGACCACGACGAATGTCGGTGTAGTACGGAAGAATCTCTTCTGAGCTACGTGGTGTTCCGTAGGCCATTAGTAATACGGCAGTTTTGGTGCTCATGTATTTATCGTTTCGTTGTGTTGTGTACGTGTTCAACTATTGCAGCAAGCACGTCGGGGTTAGTAGGTGGCTGTACTCCGTGTCCAAGATTGAAAATATGTCCAGGGTTGCCGCCGTTGTCTGCAAGTACGGCATCGGTGCCAGCAAGCGCAGTTGCAATGTCACCAAGAACAAGTTCGGGATTCAGGTTTCCTTGCACGATGGTGTCTGCACCAAGTCGACGGCGTGCATCAGTAATTGATGTGCGCCAGTCCAAACCAATGATCTGTGGTCCAGCTTGTTTCATCATTTCCAAGAGGTGATCGCAGCCAAGTCCAAAGTGAATTCCGGGAGCATGCGGGTGCGACTTCGCAAGTTGCGCGAACACGTATGCCGAATGTGGCAGCACCATGGTTCGGTATTCCTCGTAAGTAAGTGTTCCTGCCCATGAGTCAAACAATTGGAAAGCTTTCGCGCCTGCGTTGAGTTGACTTGCGATGGATGCAACCGAATGTTCTGCAATGCGTTGCATGAGCGCATTCCACAACTCGGGTTCATCACGCATCATCTGTTTAGTGATCAAGTGATCACGGCTTGGCTTGCCTTCAACGAGGTAGCTGCCAACGGTGAATGGTGCTCCAGCAAATGCAAGTAGCGGCACTTTCAATTCCGCTGCAAGCATGCGCACGGTTTCTAATACATATGGTGTGTCAGCCTCTGCGTCGAGTGGACGAAGTCGCTGCAAGTCCGCAACGGTGCGAAATGGGTGTTCTGCAACTGGACCAGTACCTGGTGCAACATCAATTCCGAACCCAACAGCATGAGCGGGAACCACAATGTCGCTGTACAACACTGCGGCGTCAACGCCATATCGAGCAACGGGTTGCAAGGTGATGTCTGCAGCCAAACGCGGTTGTTTAATAGCGTCGAGAATGCTGCCTTCGCCTCGAACAGCGCGATATTCAGGGAGGCTTCGTCCTGCTTGGCGCATAAACCACACAGGTGTATGTTCTGCGGGTTTGCCGGTTGCAACCTGCAAGAACGCGGTAGGGGAACTAGTGGCCGACATCGTTCGTAACGCTACCTGTTGAGCATTGCGTCAAGCCGAGCCACGCGGTCAATTGCGGGCGGGTGTGACAACAGCACGCGAGATAAGAACCGTGTTGGCTCACTTGCTGGGGTGCGATGAATTACGCGCGTAAGCGCATAACGCAATTCGCGACCAAAACCCATTGCATGCGCACGGCGGTCTGCCTGAAACTCTGCGCTTCGCCCCACGATTTCACCAAGGGATTGCGCCAACAAAAACCCAATGAGTAACACGCGTGAGAGGGAAGTGAGAACAATGTTGATGATCCAGCCAACAAGTTTGAACGTTGGATATTCACCTTCAAGTCGTTTTGAAATTCGAAGACCAATATCGCGTACTTGAATTCCAAGTTGCGC
>JBEGVD010000097.1:0-6335 GCA_041178585.1 Actinomycetota bacterium | reverse complement strand
GCACAAATTCCACTCATGTCTGCATTGCGCGAAGGTGGCGACGATGGAAGGCCAATTGCCGCTGTTGCTCCAGACAGCGAGATTGGTCAAATCTTTGCTGGCTTGGCGAAACGCATTGCAGAAGAAATGAAGCCAAAGAAAATTTTCAGCGCAGCGCTGAAAGTGAATTAGCCTGCAAGTACTTCACTTAAACGAACGGAACAACAATGGAAATTCGCATCGGAATTCAGCAATCAGTACGTGAACTCATGGTGGAGATTGACGACGAAAAGGCCCAAGCAAAAGCGAAGGCATCTGCTGAGGCAGCACTCACCGGCAAGACCGAAGTGTTTTCGTTGGTTGACAATCGTGGCCGCGAAGTACTCGTTGCTTCGGCGAAGCTCGCGTATGTGGAGTTTGGTGCACCGGAAGGCGCACGCAAGCTCGGCTTTGGGAGCTGACGCTGCCACAACTACTTGATCACCGCCTGCTCTTTGTAACGGGCAAAGGTGGAGTAGGCAAGACAACATTCGCGAGCGCTCTCGCCAGATTTTCCGCATCTACGGGAAAAAAGACGCTCATTGTTGAAATGGATGACAAAGGCGCTTTAGCGCGCTCATTGAACACGCCTGAGTTGCAGTTTGTTGCTCGCGAGGTTGCGCCAAATCTGCTCGCGATGTCGATGAACACCGAAGATTCATTGCGTGAATACATTCGCTTGTTCGTAAAAAACCCGCTTGTCAGCACGTTTGGCCCACTCGCCAAAATTCTTGATTTCGTTGCTAACGCCGCACCAGGTGTGAAAGAAATTCTTGCCGTTGGCAAATTGTGCTGGGAAGTCCGTGAACAGAACTACGACATCGTCATTGTTGACGCTGAAGCAACTGGACACATTGTTGCTCAGGTAGATGCGCCATCGATTCTGTCCAACTTGGTGCAGGTTGGAGTCATTCGTGAGCAGACGAAGTGGATGCAAGAAATTCTGCACGACAAGGCAACTACCGGAGTCGTCATTGTGGCGACTCCAGAAGAAATGCCGGTGCTTGAAACCATGCAACTTCTCGACACGCTGCAAAACACGACCAATGTTGGCGTTTCTGCTGTGGTGGCAAACCGAGTGCACGACGATGTGGTGCAGGGCGGCGATGTGGCTGTATTTGATTCGCTGTGGCAGGCGGTGCAGTCGAACACCATGGCCAGTGATGTTTCGGAAGCATTGCGCGCACCGGTGGAACTACTCAACGTGGCAACTCAGCGACGTCGTAATGAAGTAGGCAACCTCGAGCAGTTGGTTGCTCGCGCACGTCAAGGTGGAGTGATGTTCATGTCGGTTATGGACATTGAATCCCACGATGTTGATGTGGTGACGGCCATGACGCAGGTGTTGAAAGACGAACTGCAATGAGTTCGCTGCGCAACGTATTGGAAAACGGTCGTCTTGTCGTGGTGACTGGAAGTGGTGGTGTGGGGAAAACAACGATGTCGGCTGCGCTCGGCGCATTTGCGGCTTCGCAGTACAACCGCCGCGTTCTTGTGCTCACCGTAGACCCGGCTCGCAGGCTTGCAGATGCCCTTGGTCTTGAATCGTTTGGTAATGCAGTGGTGGAAATTGAAGCGTCGGCATTAACGCGAAACGGAGTGCCACCTGCTGGTCGCATGTTTGCCGCCATGATCGACACCAAGGCAAGCTGGGATGAACTAATAACACGCTGTGCACCGAATGCTGATGTGCGCGACAGGGTGCTATCAAACAAGTTGTATCGCAACCTGACCGAACGGTTTGTGCACAGTCACGACTACATCGCGATGGAGCGTTTGTTTGAGGCTCAACAGTCGCTGGACTACGACTTGGTCATAGTGGACACGCCGCCATCGCGCAATGCGCTTGATGTGTTGGATGCGCCGCGACGCATGAAAGAATTCTTTGCGTCGCGTCTGCTGAAGTTGCTTACAACGCAAGCGCAATCACGGCTGTTCTCACTTGCCGCAAAACCATTTTTCATAGTTGCTGATCGAATTCTTGGCGCACGATTCCTTACCGACATCACTGAGTTCTTTACGTTGTTCCGCACGATGGAAGATGGGTTTGTGAAACGAGCCAATGAAGTCGAGGCTGTGTTGAAGCAGCACGACACGTCTTTCATGGTGGTGACCACACTCGAGTCTGCGCCATTGCATGAGGCAGAATTTCTGATTGACGCATTGCGTGAACGTGGGTATTTGCTCAACACAGTGATTGCCAATCGTGTGACGCCACAGGCATTGGTGTCGCAGGCACAGATTGCGCTGAACAAGTTAGAGGCGTCCATTCAGGAGCCCTCGTTCGTGCAGGCAGTGGTGAAGGCCACCGAGGGCGTTGAGCCCTCGGCAGAGCAGATTTCACGGGTAGTGAGCACCATTGCCCGCAAGTCGGCTGAAGCTGTGCGTAAGGGCGGGGCGGAACAAGCCACGCTTGATGCCTTGCACAAACGAAGCGCAGAGTCGCAGGCCGAACTGTGCATTTGCGTAATCAGTGGAGCCGAAATTTCACGGGCTTCAGCACTCGTTGCTCTGGGTGAATCTGTCCACCCTGCGTAGGGCAGACTAGGTGCACGCTATGCCAACGCTTGCAGAACTCGCTTACGAACACACCGAACTCGAAACCGATGCGGTCAACCATTTAGGCGCGTTGATCTCTGAGTGGGGAATGCTCGCAGACTTCTGTTTCGCAGACATGTTGTTGTATTTGCCAATAGGTAATGACGCTTGGTTGATAGCCGCTCAAGTGCGTGCTGCAACTGGGCAAACCCTGTATCACCAGGACTATGTGAACACGTGGGCAAGTGACTCTGAAAAAGTTCTGCTGAAGCGTTGCTATGAGAGCGGCGAAATTGCACAAGGTGAGATATTTGTGCAAGCCATTGGTGGTCCAGCAAACATGCTCACTATTCCCGTGCGTTACGACGGCAAAACCATTGCAGTGTTGTCACGTGAGTGGGTAACCGATAACGCGCGGCGAGCCGGTCAATTGGAATCGACGTACGCAGAAATTTTCGGAAAGCTTGCCGAAATGGTTGCACAAGGCTTGTTTCCGTTTGAAGGCCGTATTGCCGATGCCAGCGTTGCTCCACGAGTAGGTGACGGCGCAATAGTTCTCGATGCACAGACACGTGTTCGCTATGCATCGCCAAACGCTGTGTCGGCACTACACAGAGTTGGTGTGAGTACCAATGCAATTGGTCAGACTCTTGCCGAATTGGGTGTTGCTGAAAGCGCTGCACGAAATGCGTACGAGCGCAAAGAGCCAGTAATTGAAGAAATTGAACAAACCGCAGAAGTCACATTGCTCACGCGAAGCATTCCGCTGCTCGTTGCACGTACTGGTGGTACAGACGTAATTGGTGGCGTTTTGCTTCTGCGTGACGTTTCTGAGCTTCGTCGCCGAGATCGCTTGCTCCTCACTAAAGATGCAACCATTCGCGAAATTCACCACCGTGTAAAGAACAACCTGCAGACCATTTCATCGTTGCTTCGTTTGCAAGCGCGTCGATTGGAGTCGGCGGAAGCGAAAGAAGCAGTGGCTGAGTCAGTACGCCGTATTCGTACCATTGCACTGGTTCACGAAACACTGTCGCGTGAACCAGGCGAAGACATTGCCTTCATTGAAATAGTTCGACCGCTACTTCGTCTCGTTGAAGAAGGTTTGCAGTCTGCAGACCGCCCAGTGCGGTTTGCGGTAAAAGGCGACGGCGGTCGCATGCCAGCAACGGTTGCCACTCCGCTGTCAGTGGTGATTCTTGAATTGCTACAGAACGCGGTAGATCACGGGTTCCCAGAAGGAAGTGCTGGCGGTTCGGTTCTTGTCACGCTGAGTCATGATGACGATGCGTTGAATGTACGAGTGTTGAACAACGGCATTGGTCTGAACCCGGACTTTGACTTCTCCAGTGCAACAGGCCTCGGACTTTCCATTGTGCGCACGCTGGTGACCACAGAACTTGCGGGAACCATTGCAATGCGTGCAGGAACGAAGAGTGATGGCGATGCAACGGGTATTGCGGGAATGACAGACGGTCAGGGGACCGTGGTCGACTTGCGAGTTCCGATTACGAACTAGTTATGCAGTTGCGCGTGCAGCGCGGCGTGCAGCAGCCATCTTGCGGCGAATGTCGCGGCGCTCTTCTTCAGACGTTCCACCCCAGATGCCACAGTCCTGGTTGGTTTCAATTGCGAATTCGAGGCACTCGGTTTTCACGGTGCATTCTCCACACACTGACTTTGCTGCAGTGATTTGCTGGAGCGCTTGTCCAGTGCTTCCTACTGGAAAGAACAATTCTGGGTCGGTGTCTTTGCACAGTGCTTCTTTGCGCCACGAATAATCTGCGGATCCGAGGGCAAGGCTTGTTGCGAGAATTGACACGGTAGTCACCTTTGAAGTTCTTCTAGAGCCAGTAGGACGGTGTCACGATAGACACCGCATGGGGCACTTTCAAGGCGAACAAGAAAATATTTTTATTTTTTTATTGTGACAATTTTGGCGGTACCCTTCGCCTGTGACTATTGCACGCTGGGTGCCACATAATCGCAACAGCGCTCCGGTGCGCGTGCAAGTTATGGCTCATCGTGGCGCTTCTGCGGCCGAACGCGAAAACACAACAGTGGCATTTACGCGTGCTAGAGAGTTAAACAGCGATGCAGTTGAACTCGACGTTCGCTTATGTGCTTCAGGCGAAATGATCGTGCATCACAACCCAACATTGTCTGATGGAAAAGTGCTTGCAACCTTAAACATTGCCGACGTTCCAGATCACATTCCAACACTTGCCGATGCGCTTGATGCATGCGCAGGTATGTGGGTGAATATTGAAATCAAAAATGATCCGTCTGAACCAGACTTCGACCCAAATGACAAGTTGGCAACGCTCGTTGTTGACTTTCTGCGCACTCGCGGCGCACCGGATCAGTGGCTGATTTCATCGTTTAGACGTGAAACGGTTGATGCTGTGCATCGTTTGTGGCCAGAGTTGCCAACTGCATGGCTTGATATGGGTGTTGCCGATGAAGACGCCGACGCATTGGCGAAAGATTTATTGAACTCTGGACATCAGGCGTACCACCCGTATGTCAAGACACTCACACGATCAGTAGTGGAAACCATGCATCGCAATGGTGTTGCGGTGAACACGTGGACATGTGATGACCCAGTGCGTATGGCGGAATTGGTGTCGTGGGGAATTGACGGCATTTGCACGAACGTGCCCGATGTTGCACTCGTTGTTATCGCTAAAACTGAATAAGTTTTAGAAGTCGATCGTTGGTCGCACTAAGCGCAGTGCCTCGGGGCAGTGCTTAATGTCAATCGACGTGGTGTCTCCCAAGTAGTCGCCGTCGAGTTGATACGGGAATGGCGCTGGAAACTCAATCTTCACGTGCTCGACATCTGTTGCAATGTCGATACCCGAAGAAGTTTCAAGCCCACCGCGACGCAAAGCTGAGTACAAGGTCTTCAACATGAGCGGGGTGGTCATTTTTCGGAAGGTGACAACAACCAACTTCTTTTCCAGTGACGCAGCAGATGACAAGTGAATGGGGTGCTTGCCAACGAATGTGTACGGGTTGGTGTTGAGCACCACTGAAAAGAATCCGTTTGGAATTGCGCGACCATCAATGCTCATGGTGAAGTGCGGGTACTTACGGTCGTATGACTTAAACCAGGAGTGCAACGCGGAATAGGCGAACAATGGCTGGCCAACGAGGCGCTTTAGCGACGAACGCCGTTCAACTTGTTCCACCACTGCAGCGTCGTAACCAATTCCAGCGTGAAACGTGAAGTAGCGACCGTTTGCTTGACCAAGGCTGACGCGTTCAATTTCGTTGCGGTCGATGCCGGCCATCAGTTGCGTGAGTGCAACCATAGGGTCGTTAGCAATGCCGAGCGTGCGAACGAAAACGTTTGTGGAACCGCCGGGCAACATGGCAAGTGCGGTGTCGCTGCCGGCGAGGCCCGTGGCGATTTCGTTCAACGTTCCGTCACCACCAAAACCGACCACGGCGTCAAGACCTCGGGAAGCCGCGTCTTGGGCGAACCGAGTGGCATGACCGCGTTCATTCGTTTCCACCACCTGCACATCGTGGCGCTTGGCCAGGTGCTCGTGGACGAGCACGGTGTTGCGGGGTGTGACGGACGACGCGAACGAGTTGACGATGAGGAGAATTCGCACGGGGAGAGAATTTTATCGGTAAATCAGTCCGCACAGGGTTGGGTAAATCCAGTACTCATCGGTAACAATGGAGGGCATGAACATCGTCGTCTGCGTCAAGCAAATCCCTGATCCAGCCACCCCTGGAGCCCTCGATGGCTCCACCAACGCGTTGAA
>JBEGVD010000096.1:0-3575 GCA_041178585.1 Actinomycetota bacterium | reverse complement strand
CGTTGCATCATGATCACCACGCATGGTTTCGCTAAATGTTGAAGTCATGGCTGGCTTATCGCCCCACATGAACGTGTGATAGTCAAATGGGTTTGCAACATGTACCAGTTCGGTAAGTGTTGCTTCAATACGTGCAGTTTGTTCTGCGGGAAATGGCTCAAACTTCAAGTTCGTGAATTCGGACATGTCGGCGATGAGCGATGCTTCGCCTCCAGAACATGACAGCGACGCAAGTCGGTAGCCGCTTAACACGCCACCGTTGTCGAGCATTTTCAAAGTCTCCACGAGTTCGGTCGGTGTTTCTACGGTGGCAACTGCACAACGGTCAAACAGTGCTGCATATGCCTGACGATTGCCAGCAAGTGATGCGGTGTGTGAAGCGGCAATGAGAGCACCAGCTTCAGATTTTCCGGTTTGCAATGCGACGATGCGCTTTCCTTTGTTAAATGCAAGTTGTGCAAGCTGAGAAAAGCGAATTGGCTCGCGCACGGCTTCAATAAACATGCCAATTGCGGTCACGCGGTCGTCGTCAATAAACGATTGCAGTGCGTCTTCAACACCACCGCCAGCCTGATTGCCGACCGTCACCATATAGGCGATGTTCAATCCGCGTTGCTGCATGGTGAGGTTGATTCCTACGTTGCCGCTTTGCGAAATGATTCCAACGCCTTGTTGTACTGGAAGGCAACCGTGTTCGTCTGGCCACAGCGCAATACCATCAAGCGCGTTGATAAATCCGTAACAGTTCGGGCCAAGAATGGGGAGTTCCCCAGCACGGCGAACAAGTTCAGATTGCAATTCAACATCGCCCGATTCAGCGAATCCCGATGCGTAACACACTGCGCCACCAGCGCCCATTGCACTGAGTTGTGAAATTGCATCAAGCGTGAGGTGGCGATTTACAGCCACGAATGCAGCGTCAGGAACACCCGGCAAGTCTGCAAGTGAAGGAAAGCATGCAACACCGTGCATCTCTTTCTTCGTTGGATGCACCGGCCAGATTTTTCCTGTGTAGCCCAACTTCAAGCACTGTTCAACCACACGTGCAGCAGGTGAGCCGCCAATGACGGCAATACTGCGTGGGTTAAGTAAGCGCGAGAGATCGGGCATGGTCGAGATCAGCCACCGTACTTGCGCAAGAGTTGGCGTGAAATGATGTGGCGCTGAATTTCGCTGGTGCCGTCCCAAATGCGATCAACGCGAGTGTCGCGCCACATGCGCTCAAGAGGCAATTCATCCATCAGGCCCATGCCGCCAAATATCTGGATGGCTTCATCGGTAACAAATTGACACATTTCGCTTGCGAATACCTTGGCCATTGCCATTTCTGCATCATCAAACTTGCCGTGCGCATCGTTCCACGCTGCGCGCAAGGTGAGTAACTCGGCTGCATCAAGTTGCGTTTGCATGTCGGCCAACTTGAATGAAACACCTTGGAACTTGCCAATTTGTTGTCCAAATTGCTCGCGAGTTGCAGCCCACTCGATGCTCATCTGCAAAGCGCGACGTGCACGACCAACACAAACCGCTGCAACTTGCAGGCGAGTGGAGCCAAGCCATTCGTTGGCAACATCAAAGCCGCCGTGCAGTTCGCCAAGAATCTTGCTCTCTGGAACTCGGCAGTTATCAAAGTTGATAATCATGTTGTGATAGCCAGAGTTTGAAACGCTGTTGTATCCGGCAACCTTCTCGCAGCCAGGTGTGTCAAAGTCCACCAAGAAGCCGGTGATCTTCTTCTTTGGTCCTTTTGCAGTTTGTTCTTCGGCGGTTGCAGCAAACAAGATGGTGTAGTCGGCAAGATCAGCGTGCGAAATGAAGTGTTTCGTTCCGTTAATCACCCAGTCTTTGCCGTCTTTCACCGCGGTGCACTTCATACCGCGAACATCGGAACCAGCATCTGGCTCACTCATTGACAAGCAGTCAACTCGTTCACCCGTAATGGTAGGAATGAGGTACTCCTGAATTTGTTCGTCTTTGCATGCACGCAAGATGTTTGAAGGGCGAGCAACGATGTAATGCAATGCGTACGACGTTGCGCCAAATTCGCGGTCTACAAGGGTGGAATCAAACGAGTCGAGTCCGCCACCTCCGTATTCGGCAGGCATGTTGCACGCATAGATTCCAGCAGCAATTGAACGTTCTTTAATCTGCTTCACCAAATCTGGTGGAACATTTCCAAGCTTTTCAACAAGTTCTTCGTGTGGAATGAGTTCGCGTTCGGTGAACGTGCGAGTTGTATCAACAATGGCTTGTTGTTCATCGGTGAGTTCGAAATTCATGTCAGTCCTTTACTTGTGTTTGATTTTCATGACGCGGCCAACATTTTCAGGTGTCGGCACATGCTTGTGTACTTCGTAAATTGCGGAGAGCGCTTCAAAAACATGGGGGAGAATTGGCGCTGACTTTCCAGCTTTCATGTCAACATGCACCAGCATCTGCTCACAATTTGACAGTCTTTTGCCGTTTTCCGAGTTGAACAACTCGTGGTAAATATGCATGCGTTTCTGGTCAATATCGAGAACCAAGGTGGTGCAGTGCAACGGTTGATCGAGGAACGCTTCGTCTTCGTACACGATGTGGGTTTCTACGGTGTAGAACGAATTGCCAGCAGAGCGGTATTCATCGTTGTCACCGATGTAGGTAAACAGGGCATCAGAGCCCCAGCCCATTGCGGTTAGGTATGCGGCTTCTGTCATGTGGCCGTTGTAGTCGACCCAGTCCTGCTCAACTTTGCAGGTATATAAATCAAGCGGGGCAGGAACCACAGTGCCTGGATTCCACACCACTGCGCTCATGGCTTCCTACTTCGCAGGCTTTTCGCCAACGCGTCGGCCAATGCCAACTGGTTGTGGAAGTTTTGCGTGTGCGTCGCCAATTGGCTTTAGCTTTGTCATCATCTCATCACCCATAGGCGAGGACTTGCCAGTGTTGGTGTCAACATGCAGGAAAATGTGCTCAGCAGTAAATGCAACAACATCGTCGTCGCGAACTACTTCAGACCACAAGTGAATGCGCTTCTCATCGTATGAAGCGACGCGGGTCAGCACTTTGATCTTGTCGCCCGAATGCGTTTGGTCAAGGTAGCGAGTGTGGCCTTCTACGGTGTAAAACGTTCGACCAGTTGCCAAATACTCTGGAGTGAAACCAATCGCACGGAAGAATGTGTCGCTTGCTTCACTTGCAAGTTGCGAATAACGCGAGTCATTGGTGTGGCCGTTGTAGTCAGTCCAATCAGCAGGAATGATCATCTCGTGTGAAACCGAGGGGCCAAGCGGGTCGAGCACGGGTACTGGTCCGCGACCAAACAACTCCCGCTCATAGTCTCCGAGCACTTTTCCTGCACCGTAATTATTGCCACGTAATGCGTGGAATACCGATACCAGACAATCATCGCGCAGTGCTTCAAGTTCACGAATGGTTGCTGTGCCAGCTTGGTCGTCGCTTTGCGAAACAATCTTTTCAAGCAACACATCATCAAGTTCTGGCACGTCCATCAATTTGGTCCATGGCCACTTCAGTGATGGTCCGAACTGTGCCATAAAGTGGCGCATTCCAGCTTCGCCGCCTGCAATGCG
>JBEGVD010000095.1:0-2557 GCA_041178585.1 Actinomycetota bacterium | reverse complement strand
CGAAACGACGCTCCAGCATTCTTTGAACAATTCGCAGAATCTGCATCATCTGTGGCTGGCGCTCCAATGGAGCAACTTCGCAAAGCAGCAAAGCATGCAACACAAGCACTTGGTGAAACCGCAGATTTTCTCATCAACGACTACGCCCCACATGCAGACACACGCGATGGCGTTGGCCCCGAGCGCCACGCACTTGCCCGCCGGCGCTTCATGGGAATGCAAGTTGAAGCGAAAGACGCATACGAATGGGGTTGGTCAGAAGTTCAACGCATTGATGCAGAAATGGAACGTGTTGCGCAGGAAATTCTTCCAGGTTCAACGCTTTCAGAAGTTCGTCACTTTCTTGATACCGATCCTTCACATTCCATTCAAGGCGAGGGAGCACTTCGTGACTGGCTCCAAGAGTTGATGGACGACGCAATGTCGTTTCTTATTGACAACAATCACTTTTCAATTCCAGATTCCATTCGCACCGTTGAGGCAATGATCTCGCCGCCAGGCGGAGCAGCGGCCATGTATTACACAGGCCCAAGCGAAGACCTCAGTCGGCCAGGTCGCACCTGGTATCCAACAAACGGTCGCAACGTGTTCCCTCGTTGGAGCGAACCAACCACCGCGTATCACGAAGGTGTTCCCGGACATCACTTGCAGGTTGCAATCGCCACCATCAACTCCGAAAAACTCTCGCGCTTCCAACGCAACACGTTCGTGTCGGGCCACGGCGAGGGCTGGGCGTTGTATGCCGAGCGGCTGATGGACGAATTCGGATTCTTAGCGAACCCTGAGTACCGCTTGGGTTATCTGTATGCCCAGGCATTCCGCGCTGCCAGAATTGTCATCGACACCGGAATTCATTGTGGTTTTGCAATTCCACAAAGTTCGTCGTGGCACCCAGGAGAGCAATGGACTCCTGAACTCATGCTTGAATTCTTGAGTGCTCACTCGTCAAGCGATGACGAATTCAATCGCTCAGAAATCAATCGCTACCTTGGTTGGCCAGGGCAAGCAATTTCCTACAAGCTTGGCGAACGCGTGTGGCTTGACTTGCGTGATGATGCCAAGAAAAAACACGGAGCATCATTTGACTTGCGCAAATGGCACGCACATGCTCTCGACCTTGGCAACTTGGGTCTTGACTTGTTGAAGTCGGAAATGGCGCGCTTCTAGAACTTCTTAAGGAACGACAACGACTGCCGTTCCAGGTTTCGCCCAGTCATAAATAAATTTTGCGTCTGCGGTGCTCGATCGCAAGCAGCCACTACCCAAAAACGTTCCCAGCTCTGCTTCGGTTTGCAGCGGTACGCCATTCTTCGTTGGTATTTCGTGGAATCCGATATTGCCACCATTGCGACCAAGTGCGAACCTTGTCATGAACCGAAACTTCACACCCTCAAGTTCCTGACTAAACGACGACACGGATTGGTTTTTGACAAAGTATGAACCCTTTTTTGGTTGACCACGTTGACCCGACACCAAAAAGGTACGAATGACATCACCCGAAGCATTTATCACCCACACGCGCAGCTGACGGTTTGAGTACACAACCCGACGACCGCTACCTGAATTTTTTGGCACAGCAAAAGTCGATACAGCAACAGTTGTTGTAGTTGGTGAAATCGTCGTAGAAGTCGTTGTTGGAGCTGGATCAACGGCTGCATTGGCAATTCCCTGACCACACCATGTTGATACAACAACTGCAAGAACAAGTGCGGCGCGCTTCATTGCAGACCACTCAAAATCGCACGTGTTGCTGACGCCCCAATGCGACTTGCTCCGGCTTCAATCATTGCGAGTGCATCGGCAGTAGTACGAATTCCACCACTTGCTTTAACGCCAATATCTGCTCCAACAACACTGCGCATAGTTCGAACTGCTTCAAGCGATGCCCCACCCACTTTGTGAAATCCGGTTGAGGTTTTTACGTAGTCAGCACCGCCAGAAACGCTGTGCTTGCAAGCTGTAGCGATTTGCTCACTCGACCACAATCCTGTTTCCAAAATCACCTTCAACACAATGTGAGCACCAATCGCTTTTCGAACTTCTGCAACTTCATTCTCAATGTTTGACCATTCACCACTTGCAATCCACCCTAGATTCGCCACCATGTCTATTTCACTCGCCCCATCGGAGACGGCCTGGGCAGCTTCTGATGCCTTCATGCCTGAAAGGTGATTGCCTGATGGGAATCCCACCACACTGGCGACGGGAATTCTTGTGGTTTTTTGGGCAAGTGACACCCAATTTGGGGAAACGCATACGGCGCCGACTGCCAGTTCGTCAGCCTCTGCACACAACGCACTGATGTCGGCTGCTGTTGCCTCAGGAGTAAGCAATGTGTGGTCAATCACCATGGCGAGCGTGGCGCGATCAAGGGCTTCCATGTCCTCCACACTACGTCAGGTGGATCAACCACATCAGTCCGACTACGGTTCATGATCGTCATGGCCACCTTGCGATTCAGTTACGGCACGATGGGTTCAGGAAAGAGCACCCTCGCTCTGCAAATTCATCACAACATGTCTTCACGCGGAGTGAATGGATTACTGCTCACCAAACT
>JBEGVD010000094.1:0-5396 GCA_041178585.1 Actinomycetota bacterium | reverse complement strand
CGAGTAACACCATCATTGCATCGGCAACTGAATCCTCTGTCACCTCAACAATTTCATCAACCCATTTGCGTACAAGAGGCTCAGTTATCTCGCCAGGTTTCTTCACAGCAATTCCATCAGCAAGTGTTGGGACAGGACCTTCCGGCATCAGGCCATGAATGTATGGAGCGCACGAAGAAATCTGTACTCCGATTACTCGAACGCGAGGATTTTGTAGCTTCAGCGCAATCGCAGTTCCACTTAATAATCCACCACCACCAAGTGGAATGATGACCAACGACAAGTCTGCAATATCTTCAGTGAGCTCAATTCCGAGAGTTCCCTGGCCCGCTACGACATCTGCGTCATCAAATGGATGACAGAAAGTCATTCCAGTTTCAGCAGCTCGCTGTTTTGCAGCAGCGATTGCGGTATCGACGTTGTCGCCGCCTTCAAGAACTGTTGCTCCATGGTGTTTGGTTGCCGCAATTTTTGACAGCGACGCACCTTTGGGAACATAAATCTCACATTTAATGCCAAAGTGCTTTGCTGCAAGTGCAAGGCCTTGCGCATGATTTCCTGCGCTGCCTGTAACCACGCCACTTTTTGCTGATTCGCCTAGGCGCGCAATCTTGTTCATTGCACCACGAATCTTGAAAGCACCTGTTCGTTGCAGATTCTCTGCCTTCAATACGATTCGGGCATTCAGTAACTCACTCAAATATGCAGAAGGAATGACAGGAGTATGTTGCACCACTGCAGCGCCAGCTACACGTGCCGTGGAAATATCAGCAAGTGAGATTTCGATTGGATGGTTGTTTTCCGCCATGCTCCGTCTACCGTAGTTGTTATGCGCGCGTTGCTAATCGCCAACTCCAATGAACAAGACGCAGGTTTTGTTGGGCAACGCTTTACAGATCATGACTTTTCGTTTACGCACTATGCGCGTGAGTATCCAAACGAGTGGCGCTCAATCGATGGCATCGACCTGGTGGTTCATCTAGGTTCGGCATGGTCGGTGTATTGGCCAGATGTAGCGCGCAACGTAGAGGCCGAAGCCGACCTCATGCGGGAGGCACATCGGCGTGGAATCCCTATATACGGGGTGTGCTTTGGGGCACAGATGCTTGCCCACGCTTTAGGTGGCAGTGCCGAGAAGGCTCGAAAGGCTGAAATCGGCTGGCACGAGGTGATTACAACAGAGACCAATAAGCGACTCGCGGGCAAGTGGATGCAATGGCATTACGACACGTTTACCCCTCCGTCAGGGGCGGAAGTGCTTGGGCTCAGCGACGCCGGCCCTCAGGCTCTCCGAATTGGGCGAAGTTTTGCCACTCAATTCCACCCAGAAGCCAATGAAGCCATCATTTCGAGCTGGATGTCGGGCGAAGGGGTTATGGAGCTGGTGAATGTCGGTATTTCGCCAAGTGACTTGATGGATGAAACCCGCCGTGAGGTGGAGCGATCGGGGCCTGCTGCTGCTCAGATTGTTGACTGGTTTCTCGGCGAGGTCGCATCGACCCCCATGCCAAAGTCCAGGTAGACCGTCACGATCGCACAAAGGCTCAAGGTTTCGGGGTTCATATGAGCCAAGTAGTAGTTTTTCTCTCTGATGTCCAACTTCCTTAGGTCGTTCCTTGTCGTTGTCTGGTTTGGCCTAGCGGCCGTCCTTATTGCCGGCCTGCTGCTGTGGGTCTCGTCATTACTCCGGCCTTCCAAGCCAACACGCGAAAAGATGCTCACCTACGAAAGTGGTGTTGACCCTGTTGGTGAAGGTTGGTCGCAAAGCCAAGTCCGCTATTACATCTTCGCTTTGTTGTTCGTTATTTTCGATATTGAAGCAGTGTTCATTTTCCCTTGGGCAACACAGCTTGAGCGTTATGGAATGTTCGGGTTAGTAGAAATGGCAATCTTCGTATTCGTTTTGCTTCTTGGCCTGGTGTACGCCTGGCGCAAGCGCGTTCTGCGGTGGGTGTAACAACATGGGACTTGTAGATCGCGGCAGATTGCCGAAGCCATTGAATTCGTTGTTCAACATGGGTCGCTCCTATTCATTGTGGGTGTACCAGTGGGGACTCGCATGTTGCGCAATTGAAATGGGCGCAGCATTTGGTTCACCGCGTTATGACGTGATGCGCCTTGGTGTTATTCCATTGCCAGCAAGCCCACGTCAAGCCGACCTTGTTGTTATTTCAGGAACAGTGACAGACAAAATGGCCCCAGCCATTAAGCGTTTGTACGAACAAATGCCAGAACCGAAGTACGTCATTTCCATGGGAAGTTGCGCAAACTGCGGTGGTCCGTATTGGGACAGTTACTCAGTAACAAAGGGTGTTGACCAAATCATTCCAGTTGACGTGTACGTGCCTGGTTGCCCACCACGTCCTGAAGCATTGCTTGAAGGAATTGTGTTGTTGCAACAACGCATTAAGAACGAAGACATGGGTGCGCGCTGGCGCGGTGAAGGAACCGTTTCAATCGACGCATCTTCAGAAGCGGAAAGGCGTGGTGAACCAGTTGTCGTCTCCCGCTGAAACCACTCCAGTCGTTGACACCGTGCGCGATCAAGTGCTTGCCGATGTGCAAGCAACACTTGGTGCGGCTGTTGTTGATTCACTGGTAAAGCCTGGAGATGACATTTGGATTCGCGTTTCTACGTTGTCGTGGAACGACAGCATGAAGAAATTGCAGTCGATGGGTTTCGACTACTTCTGCTTCTTGTCTGCAATTGACTGGATGCCATCGCCATTTGGTCGCGGTGAAGATGATCCAACAGAGCCAGCACCCGAGCGTGACACCACTATTCGTCCTGGTTACACCGGCGGCGATACCCGTATGCAAATGTTGGTTCGTTTGGTGAATTCACGCACGCATGTTGGTATCAACGTGAAGACCGACGTTCCAAACGAGGTGTACACGGTGGATTCAATTGCCAATGTGTTTGCGGGTGCAAACTGGCACGAGCGTGAAGCTCATGAAATGTTCGGCATAGGTTTTGTAGGTCACCCAGACTTGCGAAACATGTATTTGCCAACAGACTTTGAAGGTTTTCCAATGCGCAAAGACTTCCCATTGCTTGCACGCATGGTGAAGCCTTGGCCGGGAATTGTTGATGTGGAACCGTTGCCAGGTGGCGACGCAGAATCGGAAGAGGCGTCATGACCATTCTGAATGATCCAGTAAGTGCAAAGTTGGGCGACCGCGCGCAACTTAGCTACATCGCTTCGCAAGCTGCCGATGCGCGCCTCAACGTTGAACTTGAAACAGAGGGCATGACGCTCAACATTGGGCCTCAACACCCTGCAACCCACGGAACGCTTCGCATCATTGCTCGCCTTGATGGAGAACAAGTGTTGTGGGCAGAACCATCGTGTGGATACATGCACCGTGGTTACGAGAAGCTCACCGAGGTTCGTAGTTTCCCGCAGGTTACGTCGCTTATTAACCGCATTGACTGGTTGGGAAGTTTCGCCAACGAAGTGCCGTTCATCTTGGCCGCAGAAAAGTTGATGGGTGTTGAAGCACCACCACGCGCGCAGTGGATTCGCACCATTCTGTTTGAGCTTTCACGCATTGCAAACGTGTCGTTGTTCTTGGGCGATCTTGGTGTGCAGTTGGGTGCAATCACTCCGGTATTCATGGCATTCCGTGACCGCGAGTATGTCCTGAACCTCATCGAATCAGCAACAGGTGGACGCTTCCATCCAAACTTCGACCGCATTGGCGGATTGAAGGACGATTTGCCAGCGGGTTGGATTGACGAAACAAAAGTCGTGATGAAAAAGTTGCGCAACTTCTGCGACGAAATTGAAGCGCTGTTGTTTGGCAACGAAATCTTCCAGTCACGTACTCGTGGCATTGGTGTGATTCCGCGCGACGTTGCGATGCAATACGGACTCTCTGGAGCCAACCTTCGCGCAAGTGGAGTGGATTGGGACTTGCGACGCGACCAAGACAGCCCAATGGCTTGGAACAAAGTTGATTTCAAAGTGTGGACGCACCCAGATGGCGACAGTTTTGCTCGTTGCTGGGTTCGTTTGCAAGAAACACGCGAAGCAACCAAGATCGTCGATCAGTTGCTCGACGGAATTCCAGCCGGCCCAGTTATGGCCAAGGTTCCCAAGATCATCAAAGTGCCTGAAGGTGAAGCATGGGTGTCAACAGAAAACCCACTTGGCGAAATGGGCTACTACGTAGTTTCTCGCGGTGACTCTGGACCGTTCCGCGTCAAGATTCGTTCAGCAAGTTTCAACAACATTTCAATTACACCGTGGCTGTTGCGTGGCGTATACGTGCCAGACATCATCACCATTCTCGCGTCGCTGTACTTCATCCTCGGAGACATTGACCGCTGATGCTTTCGTTGTTCGCTATTGAAATTCCGTACTGGGGTCAGTCGTTGCTCCGCGTGCTGGGCGGCTTGGTTGCTGTATTGCTCCCTGCAGGAACGATTGTGTATGTGTTCTTGTTCAAGATGATGTCGTTCATGCAAAGCCGACTTGGGCCAATGGAAGCAGGCCCATATGGCTCGATGCAGTTGTTTGCCGAAGTTGGCAAGTGGTTGCAGAAAGAAGATATTCAGCCAGACAATGCCGACAAGCCCATTTTCCGCATGGCGCCAATCGTCGTACTGATGAGCACGTTCCTACTCGTCGCAGTTGTGCCGTTTGGTCCAGACGCATGGTTCACCGATTTCGAAACCGGCGTGTTTTACGCGCTTGCTGTGTCATCAATTTCAGTTCTTGGCATTTTGATGGCCGGTTGGGCATCGGCAAACAAGTATTCATTGCTTGGTGGTTTGCGCGCTGCTGGCCAGCTCATTGCGTATGAACTTCCAATGGTGCTCGCTGTAATTGGCGTGGTCATCCAGGCGGAAACCATGAACTTGCAACAGATTGTTGTTGCACAAAATGCTGGTTCCATTTTTGGCAGTGACATCGTTGGTAATCCATACGTACTTACCCAGTTTGTTGGCTTTGTGGTGTTCATGATTGCCGTGCAGGCAGAACTCACCCAGGCTCCATTTGACATGCCAATTGCCGAATCGGAATTGGTGTCGGGTTACATGACAGAGTATTCGGGTTTCCGCTTCCTCATTTTCTTTATTGGTGAATTCGCCACTGCTGGTGTGTTTGCCATGATCGCCAGCACGTTGTTCCTCGGTGGTTGGGGCATTCCGTTCTCGTGGTTTGGTTGGACAACCATGGACAGTATCGACAACTGGATGAATGTTGTTGGTCCGCTCATCGTGTTCACCAAGATGATGGTGCTGGTATTCCTCATTATGTGGATCAGGTTCTCGTACCCACGTTTCCGTGAAGATCAATTGCAGCGGTTTGCTTGGAAGGTTCTCATTCCAATTTCGCTTGCAAACATCATGGTGACCGCAGTGTTAAAGGTGGCTTTCTAATGGCTCA
>JBEGVD010000093.1:0-5248 GCA_041178585.1 Actinomycetota bacterium | reverse complement strand
CGGTGATTGGAGTTATTGCAGGGGTTGTCAGTGCGGTTCGGCAATACAAACCATTTGATCGATACTTCAGTATCGCTTCATATGTGTTCTTGTCGGCCCCAGTGTTTTTGATTGCTTTGTTGCTTAAGTTTGGGGCGATAAATCTGAACAACAAATTGGGTTTCACGTTTATCTACACGGTTGGCGAGTACTCCCCAGAGTATTCAGGTGCTGGGTTCTCTTCAATTGTCAATCGAATTCAACACCTAATTCTTCCAACTCTTTCAATTGCGCTCGGAGGAATTGCGTTCTATTCCCGATACCAAAGAAACGCAATGCTCGATGTATTGAGCAGTGATCATCTGCGTACGGCACGAGCAAAAGGTTTGACAAGACGTCAAGCATTGTTTAAGCATGGACTGCGTGTTGCAATTCTTCCTCTGACAACATTCTTTGCCTATTCATTTGGGTTGTTGATCATCGGCGCAGCATTTACAGAAACCATCTTTGGATGGAATGGAATGGGCCAGTGGTTTATCACCGCGGTGCAAGCAAACGATGTGAACTCAACTTCAGCAGTGATTTTGTTCTCTTCAATTTTGGTGTTGTTGTCTGGTTTTCTTGCCGACATTGTTACTGCTGCGCTTGATCCAAGGGTGAGGTTGCGATGAGCGGCATTCAGCGATTGACCCGCGGTCAACTTGTTCGCCGGCGTTTCATGCGCAACAAGCTTGCCGTCTTTGGTCTTGTGACATTGACCTTGATATTCCTTATGGCCTTTTTGGGGCCTTACCTCAGCAAACACAAGTGGGATGAACTCGACTTCATGTACTTGCTGCAACCACCATCTCGTGAACATTGGTTTGGAACAACCCAAATAGGTGGCGATGTGTTTGCACTAACGATGCGTGGTTTGCAAAAGTCACTGATTATTGGTTTGTTGGTTGCGCTGTTCTCCACGGGTATTGCTGCCATGGTCGGAGCATTTGCTGGTTATCTCGGTGGAAGAGTCGATAGGGCAATGATGTGGCTCGTTGACCTGTTGTTGGTGTTGCCATCATTCCTGTTAATCGCAATTATGTCTCCGTTGTACCGCGGTAAAACCTGGCTGGTTTTCGTGGTGTTGCTTGCAGCATTTGGATGGATGGTGACCAGTCGCATTGTGCGCGGTATGGCCATGAGTTTGCGCGAGCGCGACTTCATTCGCGCCGCGCGATATATGGGAGTTCCTACCCGCACAATCGTGTTTCGTCACCTCATTCCAAACGTTGCTTCCATTCTGATCATTTCCGCGACACTCGACGTTGGCGGAACCATCCTGAGCGAGACAGGTCTTTCCTATCTTGGTTTTGGCATTCAGCCCCCAGACGTCTCATTGGGAAGCTTGATAGCCGACGGTACGAATTCCGCGCTTACGTACCCATGGTTGTTCTGTTTTGCCGGTGGCGCGTTGGTGCTTACCGTTTTGTCGGTCAGTTTCATTGGCGATGGATTGCGAGATGCGTTTGATCCAGGTGCAGCAACGGGGTCTAAGTCATGAGCGATGCAATCATCCAGATTCGAAACCTGACTGTAAGTTTTCCAAGCGAAGCGGGCACAGTGCAGGCCGTTCGCGACCTGAGTCTTGACATTCGTGCGGGCGAAGTTCTTGGTCTAGTCGGTGAGTCGGGCTCAGGAAAGTCGGTCACATCACTTTCAATGATCGGCTTATTGCCACCAACAGCACGGGTAACCGGCGAAATTTTGTATGGCGGAAAAAATCTTCTGCAATTGTCCGACGAGGACATGTCTGCATTCCGCGGCAGCGACATCGCGATGGTGTTTCAAGACCCCTTGTCGGCATTAAACCCAGTGCGCACGATTGGTCATCAAATTGCTGAAGCAATTTTGATTCACAACAAGGTTTCGGAAGAGTCGGCTCAGAAACGCGCAATTGAACTTCTGGAAATTGTGGGAATACCTCGCCCGAATGAGCGAGTCAATTCGTATCCACATGAGTTTTCAGGTGGAATGCGTCAACGCGTGATGATCGCATTGGCAATTGCAAACGAGCCAAAAGTTCTGTTGGCCGATGAACCTACTACGGCACTTGACGTAACCGTTCAGGCACAGATCTTGGAAGTCCTTGAACGCGCCCGTGACATTACGGGCGCAGCAATTGTGTTGGTTACACACGACTTGGGAGTGGTTGCTGGACTCGCCGATCGAATTGCGATTATGTACGCAGGAAAGATCGTTGAAGTTGGTGACGTTAACGGTGTGTATGCAAACCCTGCAATGCCGTACACCATTGGTCTATTGCGTTCTATTCCGCGCATTGACGCAGAAAGCGGAACTCGGCTTGCATCAATTGCGGGTGCGCCACCATCTCCAGTAGATCTGCCTCAGGGTTGTGCCTTTTCGCCACGATGTCCGGCAGCAATTGACTCGTGTAATGAGTCAATTCCTGAATTGATAGATCGTGGGCAAGGGCGTCTTACCGCATGTCATCGTCACTCTGAGATAAGCGGAATCCAAGCTGCGGGTAATTTATTTGTAGAAGGACCTGCTCATGTTGCTAAACGCGATGAGAGCCTGGGCACAGTGCTTGAAGTACGTGCACTGGATAAGACCTTCCCAATGATGAAAGGTTCAGTTCTTCGCCGACGAGTTGGATCAATTTATGCAGTAGATGGTGTCGATCTGACCCTTCGCAAAGGCCGAAGCTTGGCACTTGTAGGGGAGTCGGGTTGTGGCAAGACCACGACTTTGCTTGAGATTATGAATCTCGTTGCACCAGAGTCGGGCTCAATAACAGTTCTTGGTCGTGATGTTTCGAGTCTTTCGAAACAAGAGCGCTTAGCGCTTCGCAAAGACCTGCAGATTGTTTTTCAAGACCCATTTGCTTCATTGGACCCACGATTACCAATTGGAGATGCAATCGCAGAGCCACTGCGAGCATTTAAAGTCCCTCGAGATCAACAAGATGCACGAATCTCCGAGTTGCTTTCTCTCGTTGGTTTGAATCCCGATCACGCAAGTCGTTATCCAGCAGAGTTTTCAGGTGGTCAGCGTCAACGAATAGCGATTGCCCGTGCACTTGCTCTGAACCCGCAACTTGTTGTTCTCGATGAACCAGTCTCGGCTTTAGATGTAAGCGTTCGCGCAGGAGTATTGAACTTGCTTGCTGAGTTGCAGGAAAAGTTAGGACTCTCGTACTTGTTCGTGTCGCATGACCTTGCGGTTGTGCAACATGTCGCAGATGACATTGCGGTCATGTACTTGGGCTCAATTGTTGAATCTGGGCCAGTCGAGAACGTGTTCGCAAATCCTCAGCATCCGTACACGCAAGCTCTGCTTTCAGCCGTTCCAATTCCTGATCCAAAAGTGGAAAAGAATCGCAAACGCATTGTGTTGCAAGGCGAGTTGCCAAGCCCCGCGAACCCTCCTTCTGGCTGCCGATTCCACAATCGCTGTCAGATTCGACCTTCGCTGCCGGCAGATGTTGCGGCGCTCTGTTCGTCCGAACGTCCTGCACTTGCACCGCGACAAAATGGTGCAGTCGCGTGCCACGCCCCACTCAACTAGTTGCCCATCTTTAGTTCCATCTAGGGTTGGCGGGTGGCTGAACCGTGGCAAGAAGTTAATGGTGCGCTCTACAAGAGGTTTGAGTTTGCCAATTTCCAAGAAGCCTTTGCATTTATGACCAAGGTTGCGCGCATTGCCGAGGAACATGATCATCATCCTGATTGGTCAAACTCGTGGAACGTCGTTGAGATCAGCCTGTGCAGTCACGACAAAGGTCGCACCGTTACGGCACGGGATCACCGACTGGCAGCAGCGATTGACGAATTGCAGAATTCGTAGTGACAAAAAGCGTTTTTACTCAAACAAAAAAATTTCCAGGCTGGTGGGTCGTTGGCGCCTGCTTTATTCTTCTCACGTTTTCATCGGGTCTGGGCTTCTATGGTCTGGCTGTTTACTTACAGGCGTTCAGTCGTGAACTTGGCTGGTCGGTTTCGTCAATTTCATTGGCGACAACGTTCTTTTTCTTAGTTGGTGGAGTTTCGGGCATTCCGATTGCCAAGTTCATCGCCAAGCATGATGTGCGAATCATGATCATCTGCGGTGCGACGGTCGCTGCTCTCGCATTGTTTTCGATGCGCTTCGTTGAGCAACGGTGGCAACTCTTTGTTGTGTATTGCTTCTATGCACTCGGTTGGTCGGCATCTGGCATGGGACCAGTAACAACTGTTGTCACGCGGTGGTTCCAGGTGCGACGGGCAAGCGCGCTGGCTGTTGCATCGACGGGTCTTTCTGTGGGAGGCATCGTTGTTACACCAATTATTAAATGGATCCTGGACACGCAAGGCATTCGCAATGGCTCGCCATGGTTGGCGCTGATTTGGTTCTGCGGCACCGTGCCAGTCACGTTGCTTCTGTTGCGCGCATTTCCGCAACCCTATGGTTGGTTGCCTGACGGTGCGCGAGCGGCGCCTGGTGATATTGCGAATATTTCTGGCACTCCACTTGCCGAGGCAGTGCGCAGCAGGTTCTACAAATCAGTCACCTTTGGTTACATCTTTGCGCTAGGTGCTCAAGTTGGTGGTGCGCTGCAACTCGTCAAACTCGTCGAAGAACGCACTGACCGTTCAACTGCAACACTGGCGACCATTGTGCTTTCAACAATGTCCATCCTTTCGCGTTTTGCTGCTGGTCGCATCATTCCGAAAATTAACATGACGCGATTTACCGTTGGTCTTGCTGGGTTGCAGGGTATTTCGCTGGCAAGTCTCGGCTTAGTGAACAATCGAATTGGTCTTCTCATTGCGATCGGTTTATTCGGTGTCACTATCGGCAACATGGTGATGATGCAGTCACTGTTGCTGGCTGAACGTTTTGGCGTTCGCGATTATCCCAAGATTGCAGCGCGTTCTGGTTTGATCTCATTTTCGGGCACTGCATTAGGTCCGCTTCTTTTAGGGTGGCTCTACGACGTCGCTGGCGGTTACCGCTCGTCGTATCTCGCCGCTGGAGCCTGCTCAATTATCGGCGCAATTCTTTTTTCGTTTGCAGGCTCTGCCTCAGTTGCTTCCACCGAAGTTGCACCAGCACAGTCGCAATAGAGTATTCCTCATGTCTGATGTACATCCAAATACTTTGCGGGTTATTGCTGCTGCAAAAGAGCGCGGACTCGACATTGCGACAAAACGATTTCCTGAGGGAACCAAGACTGCGGCAGATGCTGCAGCGGCAATTGGTGTGACGGTTGGACAAATTGTGAAGAGCT
>JBEGVD010000092.1:0-2993 GCA_041178585.1 Actinomycetota bacterium | reverse complement strand
CATGCAACTGGCGCGAATCGTCCAAGTATTGAAGTGCTCGGCATTCCGAAGCAATTCATTCCACAGGCGAAACCCGATGCAATCCTTTCGCGCATTGGTTTGGATGCCGAAGGCATCGCCGCAGCGGTGCAACGTCTTGTCCACACATAAGCAGCATCTAGAAATCGCACTGCGGGCTGCAAACGCAGCGGATGCAGTGAGCCTTCCTGGGTTTGCAAACCGGGAATTCACTGTTTCTCGTAAGGCCGACAACAGCGAAGTCACCGAAATTGACCGCAACACCGAGACGGCGATTACCTCAATCCTGCGTGAGACTTTCCCTCAATTTGGCATTTATGGCGAAGAGCACGGAACCAGCGGACCAAGTGACGCCGAGTTCGTTTGGGTCATCGACCCCATCGACGGCACCACCAATTTCGTACGCGGCGTACCTGTGTGGGGTTCCCTCATTGCACTCGTTCATAACAATTTTCCCGTTCTTGGGGTGGTGTCTGCCCCCGCGCTGGGAATGCGGTGGTGGGCAACTGCTGGTGAAGGCGCCTACTTCAATGGCACACGTATGCACGTATCTAAGGTGAATGCACTCTCTGAAGCGCATGTGAGCACAACACCAAATAAGGGTTGGGAAAAAGTGGGTGGCCTTCCCGTGTTGCAACAGCTACAAGTGGATTCGCTTCGCTCGCGAGGGTTCGGCGATTTCTGGCAACACATGTTGGTTGCACAAGGTGCAATTGATGTCGCAATTGATTCAATTGGGCTTGCGCCATACGATAATGCGGCTATCTACCCCATTGTTCAAGAAGCTGGCGGAATGATCAGTGATCGATTTGGCAATGCAGATTGGCGCGCAAACTCGATGGTCAGTAGCAATGGGATTCTGCACAGCACAGTGATGGAACGGTTACCTTCATAACGTGACCATTGCTCATAACAAATACGCCGCACTTTGGCAATTAGACAAGTCCATCGCTTATCTGAATCATGGTTCGTATGGAGCCGTACCGATTTCTGTGCAAGATGTTCAGAACACATTTATTGATCGTGCGAACAGTAATCCCAACCATTGGTTTCGATACGAACTTCCGCAACTGATGATTGAGGCACGACACATTGTTGCTTACTGGTTTGGCGTAGCGCCAGAACATTTTGCATTTGTTCCCAACGCATCTCAGGGCGTCGTCACTGCCATTCAGGCACTCGTCGACGATGCCACTACTCGCAACCAACGAACGCACCTTGTTGCCACGTCTCTTGGGTATGGCGGCGTATTGAACGGCATGCAGCACATTGCGGCTCGCAGCAATGCCTCTTATGCAATTGCTGATGTGGTGTACCCACACGATGTAACTGCAGAAATAATTGGCTCACGAATTCGGGCATTGCTACCAACGAGCAATGATCCATGCGTAGTTGTTCTCGATCACATCACCTCGGAGACCGGAGTACTACTTCCTGTTGATGAAATCATTGAACTCATTCACTCCACGCATCCACAGGCCAAATTCGTTATCGATGCAGCGCACTCTGCAGGAATGTTGCAGCAACCGTTACCCAATCACTACGACGTGTGGGTGGGAAACCTGCACAAATGGCTATGTGCACCACGGCCAGCTGCCGCGCTTATTTGTGGATCACCAGAGATTCGCTCAATCATGAAACCCCTTGCACCTTCGTGGGGTTTTGAAGACGGATTTCCTACGTCCTTTGAATGGCAAGGAACAAGCGATTATTCGGCTTATTTGTCCGTTCCTGCAGCGATTGCGTTTCAAGAACAGTGGGCCCATGAGCAGCGCGACACGCATAATCGCGAAGTTGCCGATGGCGCTGCTGCATTGCTTCGTCAAGCATGGGGAACTCCCGAACATGTAGGGAACACCGTTGAAGCACCGTGGCTTCGCATGGTGCAACTGCCTGTTGCCGAACCACTGACGAAACCACAGATCGATTCAGCTGTCGAGCGCGCTGGGTATGAACTCAATGTTCAATGTATGTGCATGACTGTGCGCGATAAGTCCTACGTGCGACTTTCAGCTCACATGTACAACGAGATTGATCAGTACGAAAGACTGATTGGGATCACTCGCCTACTGGCGTAATCTCGCGCTGATTGCGCAACTGCAACAACATTCGTCCGGCAATAACAATGAGCAACACAGCAAACAAGAAATTGGAAAGCGCATCATTCATCCGTGCCGCAATCCAACTACCCGCAATCGCGGTAACCACTCCTGTTGAACTCACAATCGCAGCCGCAGTGAGGTCGGTATTCTTGTTGCGCAAGTTTTGCAGCGTCCCAGAAAATGCAGTTGGAATCACCACTGCTAGCGAAGTGCCCTTGGCCATTGCTGGTGAGACATGAAACAAGATCACCAGAATTGGAACGGTCATCAATCCACCACCAATACCCAGCATTCCTGCAAGTGCACCAACAACCAAGCCAATGACAACGAGCCACGCTGCAGTTGGAGCATTCAAAATCATCTCTCCTGATGCATCAATTTTGAAAAACATGCGAACACCGGCAATGACCAAAACGCAGATGAAAGCAATAGTCAGTGTGCGCTTGGAAAGTCGATTGAGCAATTCTGCGCCAACAAGCGAACCCGCTACTGAACCGATAGACAGCCACAACACAACAGGCCAATCAATGTGATCGTGCGTCCAATAGGTGAAAAAGCTGGAAATGGATATGAGGAACACTCCGGCAAGAGACGTGCCATGCGCCCTGCGTTGATCCATGCCAAGAGCAAACATGAGCCCTGGAACAATGATGATGCCACCGCCAAGACCAAACATTCCCGACAGCAATCCAGCGCCAACGCCAAAGCCCATCAAAATGAGCGCGCGCTGTTTTGAAATTTTCACTTGTTTAGTTTGCTAGATCGCGAGTCCCGCAGCATCATTGAAACATCCAGCACCGCATTGGCATGCACCTTTGCCTCATCGGTATTAAGAGTTTTGCCAAGCTCAACAACAAATGCCATGGAGTTTTT
>JBEGVD010000091.1:0-4019 GCA_041178585.1 Actinomycetota bacterium | reverse complement strand
TGCCCCTATGGACCGTTTCAGGATAGGGGTCGAGAGGGCCTAATCACAATCGGCCGGGTAGCCAACTTCCCACAAAATCAAGCCTTGCGGGGGTGCCACGGGTGCTGCCTGTGCCCGGTCTCCAGAAACGATGAGCCCGCGCATATCACTTGGGGGGCGCTTGCCCAGGCCGATCTCAATGAAGGTACCGACCAGCGCACGGACCATCTGATGGCAGAACGCATTGGCCCGAATATCGAACCTCAACACTCCCTCTCCAAGGTCGCGCCACTCAGCATTCATCACATGCCGACGCATGGAGTGCTCAAACGTGTCATTTTCATCGGCAGGTTTTGGCTTCCGACAAAATGCCGAGAAATCATGTTCGCCAATCACCGCATCGGATGCGAGCTGCATGGCTCGAAACTTGAGTGGCTTCATGATGTGCCAAGCCGAATCGACCATAAATGGGTTTGGCGTTTCGGTGTTCAACACGGTGTAGCGATACGAACGCCATAACGCGGTGTAACGAGCGTGAAAATCAGGCTTTGTCCACACCGCTTCACGCACTGCAATAGATGGGCCACACAGCGAATTCAACTGTTTCATCAACACTGGCAAATTCACGCGATCGGGTAAATCTGCGCCAATGATTTGTCCCCACGCGTGTACTCCTGCGTCGGTGCGACCTGCAGGAATGATCTTTACTTCTTCCTGCAGGATTTGTGCGAGTGCACCTTCAATCGTGGACGCGACCGTGTCAACTCCAGGATTAGTAGCAAAGCCATGAAATTGATCGCCCTTGTAGGCGATCGTCATGCGTGCGCGACGCATGGCCATGATGAATCAGACGAGTTCGATGCGCGCCATTGGTGCATTGTCACCATGGCGTGGACCAAGCTTGAGCACGCGGGTGTATCCACCATTGCGGCCGGTGTAGCGAGGTGCAACAACGTTGACCAACTTGTTGGTCATTTCCTTGTCATTCAAGTACGACTGGATCTGACGAATGCGGTGAATGCGCATTGGGCCTTCACCCTGCGCCTTGATTGCCTTCGTGATCAACTTCTCTGCGATTGGGCGAAGTGCCTTGGCCTTGCCTTCGGTGGTCACAATTCCCTCTGCAGCAAAAAGTGATGCAGCGAGGTTCGCCATCAACAACTTTTGATGGTGTGCGCTATGTCCGAAGCTTCGGGCTCGTCTTGGTGTTGCTGGCATGTGTCATCGTCTCCTATGAAGTGGTACGTATTGGTGCGCTATCAGATGCGCAGTGACAATCCGCGTTCGTCGAGCTTCAACTTGATTTCATCCAACGACTTCTGACCGAAGTTGGTGATGTTCAAAAGATCTTCTTCGCTACGAAGCAGCAATTCGCCAACAGTGTTGACCTGTGCACGCTTCAAGCAGTTACGTGGACGCTCGCTCAAGTCGAGATCTTCGATGCTCAAGTCGAGGTCTGGTGAACCAGCACCCGTGCCTGCAAGCTCACCAAGTTCGAGTGCCATTGGCGCATCGCTCATGGTTGCTACAAGGTCGACCAATGAACGAAGTGTTGCGCCTGCTGAGGCAAGTGCTTCACGTGGCTCGATGGTTCCATCGGTTTCGATATCGATGATGATCTTGTCGTAGTTGGTTGACTGCTCAACACGTGTTGGCTCCACGAGGTATGTGCAACGACGTACTGGTGAGAAAATTGCATCGATTGGAATGATGCCAATGACCTTGCGGGTGTCGCGGTCGCTTGATGCATAACCTTTGCCGCGCTCGATCGTGAGGTCTACAACCAAACGGCCCTTTGCTGACAAGGTGGCAATGTGCTGTGACTTGTTGAGAATTTCAACACCGGTTGGGCACACGATGTCGGCTGCAGTGATGTCTGCTGGGCCCTTCACATCAAGTGTGATGACAACTGGTTCGTCGCCTTCAGAGACAACAACAATGTCCTTCAAGTTCAAAATGATTTCGGTGACATCTTCAGTGATGCCTTCGATGACGTCGAACTCGTGAAGAGCTGACTCAAACTTGACCGAGGTTATTGCTGCGCCAGGAATTGACGACAACAACATGCGACGAAGCGAGTTTCCAATAGTGTGACCCAAGCCTGGCTCGAGTGGACCTACAGAAAACTTCTGACGGTTACCTTCTGGTGAACCGATTGCTTCAACTGATGGGCGCTGAATAACAAGCATTGATATCTCCTATTGCCAATTCGTTTAGGGGTTACTTCGAGTAGAGCTCAACAATGAGCTGTTCACGTACTAGTACATCGATTTGTTCGCGTGATGGAAGTTCGCGAACGGTGACCTGCTTGCCACCTTCTGCACGATCGATCCAACCAACCATTTTGTGGTCAAGAGTGTCGATGTTGTGCTGAATAACGATCATGTTTGCGGCCTTCTCCGAAAGCGTGACAACTTGTCCGCGACCAACGCTGTATGAAGGAATGTTCACGCGCTTGCCGTCGACCAATACGAGGCCGTGGCTTACGAACTGACGTGCCTGCGGACGGGTGTTTGCCCAACCTGCGCGGTACACCACGTTGTCCAAGCGGCACTCGAGCAAACGGAGCAAGTTTTCACCGGTTGGACCAGCCAAACGTGTTGCTTCTTCGTATGCCTTACGGAACTGACGCTCAAGTACACCGTAGATGTACTTAGCCTTCTGCTTTTCCTGCAATTGCAAGAGGTACTCACTGCCAGCTCCACGACGACGCGTACGGCCGTGTGTTCCTGGTGGGAATGGACGACGCTCAAGAGCCTTTGAGCCCTTGGTGTTTTCGTAAATGTTGACACCGAGACGGCGCGAAATACGCACCTTTGGTCCTGTATAGCGAGCCATGACTTACGGCCTCTTTCGCTTTGGCTGAAGGCAACCGTTGTGTGGAACTGGCGTTACATCTTTAATGCCAGACACTTCGATGCCAAGGTTTTGAATAGAACGCAGTGCAGTATCGCGACCCGAACCCGGGCCCTTTACATGCACTTCAACGCGACGAAGACCTTGTTCCATTGCTGCACGGCCAGCCTTTTCGGCTGCCATTTGTGCTGCGTATGGAGTGGACTTGCGCGAACCGGAGAATCCAACGCCACCCGACGATGCCCATGAAATGACATTGCCTTCTGTGTCGGTAATGGACACGATGGTGTTGTTGAACGAACTCTTAATGTGCACAACGCCGGTCGCAATATTTTTGCGATCGCGCTTGCGCTTACGGGGTGCTGGTGCCTTTGCCATGATTTACTTCCTCACTGCCATCTTCTTGTTGGCCACAGTCTTCTTCGGACCCTTGCGAGTACGAGCGTTGGTGTGCGTGCGCTGACCACGTACAGGGAGACCCTTGCGGTGACGCGTTCCTTGGTATGAACCAATTTCAATCTTGCGCTTAATGTCGGTTTGCACATCGCGGCGAAGGTCGCCTTCAACCGTGAGGTTTTGCTCGATGTACATACGAATCTTGTTGACTTCAGAGTCGGTGAGATTGCGAACACGGGTGTCTGGGTTGAGATCGAGTTCCTTGCACATCTTCTGTGCAGTGGTGTTACCAATGCCGAAAATGTAGGTAAGCGAAATCACCAAACGCTTTTCGCGTGGGATGTCTACTCCTGAAATACGTGCCATCTGATGTTCCTTCTCAGCCTTGACGTTGCTTGTGACGAGGGTTTTCGCAAATCACCATCACGCGACCGTGCCGGCGAATGACCTTGCACTTTTCGCAAATTTTCTTGACGCTTGGTTTAACTTTCACTTCGAGCCTCGTGATTGGTGTTCGATTATTGGGTTATGAAATCTATTTATGTCGGTATGTAATGCGACCTCGTGTGAGGTCATATGGCGTTAGCTCTACTTGGACTTTGTCCCCCGGCAAAATGCGGATGTAATTCATTCGCATCTTTCCTGAAATATGAGCTAACACTGTGTGTCCGTTTTCGAGTTCGACGCGAAACATTGCGTTAGGCAGCGACTCTGTAATTGTGCCTTCCAGCACAATTGCATCTTCTTTGTTTTTTGGCAGGGCTTTCTCCTCAAACACACGGACATAC
>JBEGVD010000090.1:0-8775 GCA_041178585.1 Actinomycetota bacterium | reverse complement strand
ATGGCGCCGCAGAAGAACTTGATATTCACTTGCCAAATGCTTCGTTCTATGTTGGGCCGTGCATCGCAGGTCACGTTGGTGCAGATACCGCGGCAGCAATACTTTCTGAAGGTCCGCATCGTGGCTCAAGCATGCAGTTGCTTATCGACGTTGGAACCAATGCTGAAATCGTGCTTGGTGACACCACGCGACAGTTCGCTGCCTCGTCGCCGACAGGTCCTGCGTTCGAAGGTGCACAACTGAGTTGCGGTCAACGCGCAACAGCGGGTGCAATCGAAAAAGTTCGCATTGATCCGGTAACACTTGAACCACGGTTTCGTGCAATTGGAATTGATATGTGGTCGGATGAGCCAGGCTTTTCCGAGGCGGTGCAAGACACCCCAGTTACTGGAGTGTGTGGCTCGGGAATTATCGAAGTGATTGCCGAGATGTACCTGGCGGGAATCATTTCGCAAGATGGTGTGATTCAAGGTTCGCTTGTAGAGAAAACATCTCGCGTTGTTTCAGACGAGCGCACCTTCTCGTATTTGCTCTACGAAAACGGCGACACCAAATTGTTCATCACGCAAAATGACATTCGTGCCATTCAATTGGCAAAGGCTGCGCTTCGTGCGGGTATCGATTTGCTTGTAGAGCATGCGGGTTCGCCTGAAGTGCACGACATTCGACTTGCTGGCGCATTCGGTGCGCATATCGACCCAACGTATGCAATGGTGCTCGGCCTGGTGCCAGATTGCCCGTTGCCGGGAGTGCGTTCGGTTGGGAACTCGGCAGGAACAGGTGCGGCAAAGGCATTGCTCTCCCGCGCGCAACGACGCGAAATGGAGCACACGGTCACACATGTGACCAAGATTGAAACGGCAACAGAGCCACGTTTCCAAGATCTCTTTGTCGCAGCAATGGCTTTCCCACATGCCTATGCGCCGACACCAAACCTGTCGACTTTGGTCACACTGCCACCACGAATTGAAAACTCGGGCGATGGTGCTGGCGGTGGTCAGCGCAGGCGTCGCCGCACATAAATGGTTCTGCAAGAATAAATAAGGAATTAGGGGAGATTATGACCGAAGAAGTTCATCACCGAAAGGGAGGCGGCCGCGCGGCTCGCCAATCTACGCGCAAGACTTCAAACGCTCAGCGCGAGGCGTACCTCACCCGATTGATTAGACCTTACGAGTTGGTTTCTGAAGAGAGTTTGCAAATTCTCGAAGACAACGCCGACACCATTCTGGAAGAAATTGGCGTTGAGATCCGCGATTATCCGAGTGCCATTGAACGTTTTAAGAACGCAGGTGCACTTGTTGACGGTACCCGCGTGCGCTTCCCGCGCGGCATGTGTCGCAGCATTATTCAGGCAAGTGCGCCACGCGTGTACACGCAGCATGCACGCAACCCGCTGAACAACGTGCAGATTGGTGGAGACGCAACGGTCTTTGCGCCCAACTATGGCTCGCCGTTTGTGCACGACCTAGACAATGGTCGTCGCTACGCAACCATTGCCGACTTCCAGAATTTCGTGAAGCTTGCGTACATGTCTCCATACATTCACCACTCAGGTGGAACAGTGTGTGAGCCTGTTGACATTCCAGTGAGCAAGCGTCACCTCGACATGGTGTACGCGCATATCAAGTACAGCGACAAAGGCTTCATGGGTTCGGTAACAGCAGGCGAGCGCGCACAAGACAGCGTGAACATGGCGCGCATCGCATTTGGTGGCGACTTACAAGATCGCACCGTCATGACCAGTTTGATCAACGCTTCATCACCTCTGGTGTGGGATGCCACCATGTTGGAATCGGCCGAGGTGTATGCACTGAACAATCAGGCATGCATCATCACGCCGTTCATTTTGGCTGGCGCAATGGCCCCGTCAACTTCTTCTGGTGTTATCTCGCAAACACTTGCCGAGTCGCTTGTTGGAATGGCGTTTTGTCAGCTCGTGCGCCCAGGCGCTCCGGTGATCTTCGGTTCGTTTGCCAGTTCCATGTCCATGCTCACAGGAGCTCCAACATTTGGAACACCAGAGCCAGCCATGGTGTTGTACACCGTTGCCGCACTTGCGCGTCGCCTTGGTGTCCCATTCCGTTCGGGAGGTTCACTGTGCGCATCAAAGCTTCCTGACGCTCAGGCAGCGTATGAAAGTGCATCAACGCTCATTCCAACGATCATGGCGGGAACCAACTTTGTATTGCACTCTGCTGGATGGTTGGAAGGCGGACTTGCAATTGGTTACGAGAAGTTTGTTCTCGACTGCGACCAGCTGGGCATGATGATGACATTTGGTAAGGGTCTCGACATCACCGAGAATGGCCAAGCAATGAGTGCGATGCGCGAAAACGAGCCGGGTAACCACTTCTTGGGTACTGCCCATACGTTGGCCAACTTTGAAACTGCGTTTTACCGCTCAGACACTGCCGACAACAACAGTTACGAGCAGTGGGTAGACGACGGCAGTCTGGACGCTTCACAGCGAGCGAACAGACTGTGGAAAGAACGCCTTGCTTCGTATCAACCGCCTGCATTGGACGACGCCATTGACGCCGAGTTGCAGGAATACATCGCCAAGCGCAAGGCTGTTCTGCCCGATACGTTCGGCTGAGCCTCAACCCCTATTTCATAGAACACATACAACGGAGCACTAATGAGCATCATTTCGACACTTCTCGGCAAAAGCAAGAGTGGAGGGAAAACCACACCTGCAGCACAACGACTCGTGCGCAACATGCGTTACGAACTTGTGCCGTTGAAGTCTCTTGACCAGGCAATTGCAGACCTGCCAAAAGGTGCTGCAGTGTCGGTTACTTGTTCGCCAGCAAAGGGCATTGCCACGACTCAGCAACTTTGCGAGCAACTACTCGAAAAGGGCCACAACGTGGTTCCACACTTCGCGGCACGTTTGGTCGAAGGCCCAGAGCACGCAGCAAAGTTGGCAACGTGGGTGCGTGAAAAGGGAATTAAAGAAGTGTTCATCATTGGTGGGGACGCTGAAGTGCCACCTCATTACCAATACGCACTTCCATTCATGAAGGACTTCCTTGAAGCAAAGCCTGGAGTGGACACCATTGGTTTCGGTGCATACCCAGATGGTCACGCAACCATTAGTAAGGGCGATCTGCACAATGCGGTAATCGAAAAAGAAGCGTTGCTCAAGAGTCATGGTGTGAAGGGTCTTGCATCTACACAAATGTGCTTCGACGCTCCACTCATTTTGAGCTGGTTGAAGGACTTGCGTGCAGCAGGTTTCACTACACCGATCAACCTTGGTATCCCAGGTGTTGTAGACCGCACTCGTTTGATGTCGGTTGGTGTGCGCACAGGTGTTGGCCAGTCGTTGCGTTACCTCAAGAAGAACAAAGCGTCACTCACGCTCATGTTTGCACCAGGTGGGTACGACCCAACCAAGTTGCTGAATGACATTGCTGTTAAAGCAGACGAACTCAACGTTTCTGGAATCCACTCGTTTACGTTTAACAGCACAGCCGATACAGCACAGTGGGCAAATGCAATTTTGGAGCAGCAAGTATGAGTTCAACCAAAACTGATGTAGTCATTATCGGTGGCGGTGTTATGGGTGCATCTATTGCACTCGAACTTTCACGACATGGCCGCAAAGTTGTCGTTATCGACAAGGGTGGTGCTGCGGGTGCGGGTTCAACCAGCGCATCATCGGCCATCATTCGCTTTACGTACTCCAACTTCAACACCATTTTGATGGCTTGGGAGAACGCGCAGCATTGGTTCAAATGGAATGAATTTGTTGGCATTGAAGACCCAGATGGCATGGCCAAGTATGTCCAGACCGGTTACTTGGTGTTCCTCACCGAGGGCTACGACGGTCTTCGTCAGCGCGAACTATGGGACGAGTTCGGCATTCCGTACGAAGTGTTGTCACCAGAAGAAGTGAAGAAGCGTTGGCCAGCGTTTGAAACCGGCAAGTTTTACCCACCAAAGGCCATTGAAGACCCAGCATTCGCCGACGATCCGTATGACCAGTTGTCGGCATTGTTCGATCCACTGAGTGGATTCATGGACGACCCAATGTTGGCTGCACACAACTTGGCCCACGCTGCAAAGCAACACGGTGCCGAGTTCTTGTTCCATAAAGAGGTCAGTGAAATTACTCGTGATGGCGATGTTGTCAGCGGAGTAGTTCTGAAGACTGGCGAGCGTTTCGAAGCGCCAATTGTCATCAACGCAGCTGGTCCGCACGCAGCGGCAATCAATCGTATGGCTGGCGTGTATGACGAGATGAAGGTCCATCACCGTCCGTTGCGTCAAGAAGTGTTCTCACCACCAGCGCCGAAGGGCTTCCGTTTGGAAGACAATGCTCCGGTTGTTGCAGACCTCGACCTGGGTCAATATTTCCGTCCGCACATGGGCGACTTGCTCAACGTGGGTACTACCGAACCTGCATGTGATCCGCTGCACTTTTTGGACGACGCAGACAACTGGAACGACTCGGTGTCAGTCGAGTTCTTCGAACGCGTGATGTTGCGATTGGCTCGTCGTTTGCCAGACTTCGGTATTCCACACAAGTTGCTGGGTATCGGTGCGTTGTACGACGTGACTGATGACTGGATTCCGCTGTACGACAAGTCCAGCCTTCCAGGGTTCTTTATGGCCTGTGGCACGAGTGGAAATCAGTTCAAGAACGCACCACTCGTTGGCAAGTTCATGCGCACGCTGATTGAGGCACAAGAGCAGGGAATTGACCACGACGTGACTCCAGTAGAAGTCTTGGGTGAATTCACTGGTATGCCAATCAACCTCTCTGCATTCTCGCGACTTCGCACACAGGCGGACACCGCCGGAAACGTGATGGGTTAGTCTCGTTCAATGCGAACATCGCTGGAGCAATTACTGCTCACAGGAAAAGTGCTTTTGGCAGATGGTGCGACTGGAACTAACTACTTCGCCATGGGCCTTACCTCGGGCGAGCCACCAGAGTTTTGGATTACTGATCACCCAGATCGGGTGGAGTCGTTGCATCAGCAGTTCGTTGATGCGGGCTCCGACATCATTCTCACCAATACGTTTGGTTGTAATCGTCATCGCTTGAAATTGCACAACGCGCAAGATCGCACGTCTGAGCTGGCAAAGGGTGCGGCTCAGATTGCGCGCAAGGTTGCCGATGCATCGCCAAGGCCGGTGGTGGTTGCGGGTTCGGTTGGGCCGACGGGTGAATTGTTCGAGCCACTTGGCGCACTTACTGAAGCCGATGCAATTGATGCATTCGCAGAGCAAATCGAAGGCTTGAAAGCTGGCGGAGCCGATGTCGCGTGGATTGAAACTATGTCGGCGCCTGAAGAAGTGCGTGCAGCTGCGCTTGCTGCCATACGCGTGGGCATGCCCTTTGTATGCACCATGTCGTTTGATACCGCGGGCAGAACCATGATGGGAATTATGCCGAGCGCACTGGAAACGGTGTTTGCTGGCATTGATCCGCAGCCTCTTGCAATCGGTGCGAACTGTGGGGTTGGAGCTTCCGACATTGTGGTATCGGTGTCCGAGATGTCAGCGTTTTCCACTCCGGTGGTTTCAAAGGGCAACTGTGGCGTTCCAAAGTTTGTTGGCACCACTATTACCTATTCAGGAACACCAGAACTGATGGCCACATATGCCGAGTTGGCAATTGACGCTGGTGTGCGAATTGTGGGCGGTTGTTGCGGCAGCTCCCCAGAACACGTTGCGTCCATGCGCAAAGCAATTGATGGTCACACGCGTGTTAGTGCACCCAGTGTCGAGCAGATTGTAAATCATCTCGGACCACTGACAAATACCGTGCCGACCGAGTCAGATACCAGTAGTCGCGATGCTCGTCGTCGCCGTACAAAAATTCAGGAGTAACGATGGCACGCGTTCGATATGTAGCACCAGGATATGAAGCAGTTGAAAAGGTGTTCAACAAGTATCACGGTGAAGGTATGCCAGGAGCTTCATTTGCTGCAACTCATAAAGGTAAACATGTTGTCGATCTGTGGGGAGGTGTGCGGGCTGATGGGGAACCGTGGACCGATGAAACTATCTGTCGGATTGCTTCGGGGACCAAAGGTGTGTGTGCAGTTGCAATCATGATGTTGGTCGACCGAGGACTGCTTGACTTGGAAACACCGATTGAAACCGTTTGGTCGGAGTTTGCTGAAGGGGGTAAGGGTTTCGTATCCGTTGGAGATGCCTTGGCCCATATTGCTGGAGTTCCCGGTCTTGAGCGTAAGTGCAGTGCTGAAGAGATTGGGGATCCAATCCTGATGGCTCAATTTGTTGCGGCACAGCACCCAATGACACCAATTGGCGTTCCGTCGTATCACGCAACGACGTATGGATGGATTGCGAGTGAGCTGTTGCGTCGTGTAGACGGACGAAGCATGGGCGAGTTTGTTCGTGACGAGATTGCAAAACCACTCCAGTTAGATATCCATATCGGGGTGCCTGAATTAGAAGTGCAGCGAATTGCTGAGATCACGCGAACGGACAACTACAAACTTTCAGCAATGTTGAGTGATGACATTGACCCGCGCTTGGATTACGTATACGGGACGGTCCCGACAGTGATGGATGCTCTTTTGGAGTATCCCGGTTTTGGAGGTATTGCTAATGCCTACTCAATGTCACGGATGTATGGTGCATTGGCCAATGGCGGCGAACTTGATGGTGTTCGCTTGATGAAGCCAGAAACAATTGAACTTGCTCGCAAGCAGCGCTCAGTAGGTAACGATCCGTTGTCTGGAAGACTTCTGCGATTCGGTGTGGGATTCGAACTAAACCCGAACCCGTCACGGCTGGGAATGGATGAACAGGCATTCGGTCACACAGGTGCTGGTGGGTCTACTCATGGCGCATGGCCAAGTTTCCACGGCAGTTTTTCGTACGCGATGCGCGAGTTTCAGTCTGAAAATGCAGACAGCCGCGGCATTGAATTGCTTGACGTGCTCGATGAGTGCATGTCAAAAACCCAATAAACGGCGAAGTAAGACTTACTTACCCTTCCACACTGGGTCACGCTTTTCGGCAAAAGCATTTGGGCCTTCCATCGCATCTTCCGAATTGATTGCTTTCACGTATGTCTCGTTTTTGCGCATTGCTGCGTAACCATCTGCAATGCTTAGGTCTTCGGTAACACGAATGATGTCAAGCACGGCAGCGATGCTGAGTGGAGCAGACAAGCAGATTTCGGCTGCTAACGCTCGCGCGGTATCCATGAGTTCGCTCATTGGCGCAACTTTGTTCACGATGCCCCACGACATTGCTTCCTCTGCGGTTAAGCGACGACCACCGAAAATGATTTCATTTGCTAGTTGACGGGGAAGCAGGCGTGGAAGTCGAACTGAACCAGCATCGGGTAATACGCCAATGCGAGTCTCAGTAAGAAAGAACTGGGCATGTTCAGCAGCAACAATGAAGTCTGCCGACATGGCAATTTCAAAACCACCACCAACTGCCATGCCGTTCACGGCAACGATGATCGGTTTCGTTCGATTCGGCAGTTCGGGAAATCCGCCAAAGCCACCAGCACCATAATCAGATTCAAATGATTCGCCGTCCGCGGCACTGCCTAAATCCCACCCAGCAGAGAAGAACTTCTCTCCACCACCGGTCAGAATTGCAACGCGTTGCACAGGGTCTGCCATAAACGCGACAAATGCATTGCTCATTTCGCGGCTGGTGGCAGCGTCGATTGCATTTGCCTTAGGGCGTTCAAGAGTGATCTCGAGCACCTTGCCATCTAGCGAAGTGGTGGTGTGAATGGACATCGGTTATTTCTCCTCAATAATGAGTGCGTCTACTGCAACTGCCGAATTAGTGGTTGCAAGCACAGGGTTGAGTTCTACTTCTGCCAATCGCGACCCAACAACGCTCTCCTGAAGCGTGAGGATGGCTTGAACAAGTGTGTCAATATCAGCAGCAGGTTTACCGCGGTAGCCGTTAAGGATCGGGGAGATGCGTAGCCGTTGCAGTGCTGCATAAATGTCATCGGCGGTTGCTGGTGCAAGTAGGCATTGTGTGTCGCGCCATAGTTCGGTTAACACTCCGCCAGCCCCAACGGTAATCAGCCAGCCAAGTGGGGCGGACCGTCGAATGCTCACGAGCACTTCGGCAACAATTCCTGTCACCGTCTGCTCAACCAAAAATTCAGCGATGTCAGAAGGCATTCCGTTAAGGGCTGCGGTGAGCTGTTCCGCGTCGCGCAGTCCAACGGCAACGGCACCGGCTTCGCTCTTGTGGGCAAGGCCAAGACCTTTCAGCGTGATCGGGTAGCCAATGCGCTGGGCTTCGCTCGCCACATTGTCGCGAGTACAGCGAGCTCCCGTCGGCACTGTCACGCCCCATGAAGCAAGCAGTTTTTTGCTATTTGCCTCATCGACCAACACGGTGTCGCCTGGTGTTAAAACAGGTGCGAGAAGTGGTTTCGGTGCATGTGCACCAAGCCAGGCGGCACGGTCAAGCGCGACAAGTGCCTCGCGCAATCCCTGGGCTGCATTCAATCCAAGCGACGTGATCAAGTTGCGCATGCTTTCGGAGAAACACTCGGGCATGGTTGCAACACACACCCCTCGACGGCCAGTAGCTTGCGCTGCTGCTGCAAATGCTTCTGCAGCAACGAGCCAACTGCTTGCATCCTGATCATCACGCGGTGGGGCATCGAGCAATAGCAACGTTGCATCATGATCACCACGCATGGTTTCGCTAAATGTTGAAGTCATGGCTGGCTTATCGCCCCACATGAACGTGTGATAGTCAAATGGGTTTGCAACATGTACCAGTTCGGTAAGTGTT
>JBEGVD010000089.1:0-4233 GCA_041178585.1 Actinomycetota bacterium | reverse complement strand
GTGCTCCAATTGTTATTCGCCTTGATGGCACCAATGCTGAAGAGGGCCGCAAGATTCTTGCTGAGGCAGGCATTCCAGATTCACAGCTCACCAGTCGACCAACCATGCTCGAAGCTGCTCGTGCGGCTGTCGCGTTGGCAAAGTAAGGACCCGTCATGGCAATTTTCGTAGATCAAAACACCAAGGTCATTGTTCAGGGTTTAACTGGTGGACAAGGACGTTTCCACGGACTGCGCAACAAGGCGTACGGCACTCAAGTAGTGGGTGGAGTAACTCCTGGCAAAGCTGGTCAAGACGTTGAAGGAATTCCTGTATTCGACTCAGTCGAAGATGCTGTAAAGGCAACAGGTGCAACAGCATCATTTATTGCAGTGCCACCAAAAGCGGCTCCAGCAGCAATTCTTGAAGCCGCTCGAGCTGGCATCGGGTTTGTGGTGTGTATCACCGAAGGAATTCCAGCTCAAGACGAAGCACGTGTCTATGCAACATTGCAGCGCGACTTTCCAGCAACACGACTACTTGGTCCAAACTGCCCAGGCATCATTAGCCCGGGTAAATGCAACATTGGAATTACTGCTGGAGAAATTGCGCAGTTGCCAACAGCATCTGGTCCAAACGTTGGAATCGTTTCGCGTTCTGGAACACTCACGTATCAAGCGTTGTACGAATTGAAGCAACAGGGCATTGGCGTCAGCACCTGTGTTGGAATCGGTGGCGACCCAGTTCCTGGAACGTCATTTGTTGACTGCTTGGCAGAGTTTCAAGCAGACCCAGAGACACACGCCATCATCATGATTGGTGAAATTGGTGGATCAGCCGAAGAAGAAGCTGCAGAATTCATCACCAACCACGTGACGAAGCCAATGAGTGCATACATCGCGGGTGTTACTGCGCCAGCAGGCAAGAAGATGGGCCACGCTGGAGCAATTGTCTCTGGTGGTAAGGGCACTGCCCAAGGCAAGATGGACGCATTGCGTATGGCTGGAGTGAAGATTGGACTCAACCCAACTGAGGCTGGCTCGCTGATGGCCGAAATTGTAAATAACCTTCGTTAAGTGAATCGCCCCCAGCAATCCATTTCGTATTTGCCAGGTCTAGATGGCTTGCGTGCGATTGCCGTTTTGGCAGTGGTGGTCTATCACGCCAATAAGAACTGGCTACACGGAGGATTTCTCGGGGTAGAAGTGTTCTTTGTGATCAGTGGTTATCTGATCACGCTGTTACTGCTCACCGAGTCGGAGCAACACGGAAGAATCAACTTCCGTGCATTTTGGATGCGCCGGGCACGTCGATTGCTGCCAGCAATGTGGACGTTGCTCTTGGGCGTCACTATTTATTGTTCGCTGTTTGAGCGAGAAGAATTAGGAAAACTTCGTGGAGACGTAGTTGCTGCGCTCATCTACGTATTCAACTGGTTCAAAATCTGGGCAGGCGATTCATACTTTGATGCCAGCGCACTAGATCCACTTCGACACCTATGGTCGCTTGCGGTTGAAGAACAGTTCTATTTGGTCTGGCCGGTACTCATCGCAGTGGTGCTGAAAAGGTATGGGCGCCGGCCAGCGAAATTAGGCATCATCTTCCTTGGAATATCGGTGGCAATTGCAATGTATGTTGCAACTACATATGCCGCTGGTGTTCGCGGAACGCCAATTGAAACCCCCGAGCAATACATTTCGCTATTCGGTCATGCCGTCTCGCGTCTGGACTTCTTGTTCTTAGGAACTATTGGTCGCTCTGGTGGTCTGTTCTTGGGTGCCGCATTGGCATTTTGGTTCCGCCCAGACATATTTAAAGGCTCAAACAATTCAAGTGACCGTCATGTTGTCTCGGCATTTGCGATTGCTGGAACCGCTGGCCTTGCCTACATGATGTGGACCTTCCGCGATGTGGTGATTGTTGCGGAAACTGGTGGAGTTCGCGGATATGACCCATTGTTCCAGGGTGGATTTTTGCTTGTCGGTGTTGCAACGTGTGCAATCATCACAGCCGCAGTGCACCCGCACTCATTTATCGGAAACACGGTGCTCGGTAATCCGGTATTCACCTACATCGGTCGCCGTTCGTATGGTTTGTACTTGTTTCACTGGCCGGTGTTTCAGTTGTACCGCAAAGTTTCAAGCAATAACTTGACCCTGCTCCAATTTGTTCTGTTGTTCACTGTGATTCTGGCGCTCACCGAATTGTCGTATCGCTTTATTGAAATGCCGGTACGTGAAGGACGTCTTGGCGAGGCGTGGCACAAGTTGCGATACCCGCGCACTGATGCCGACACTGAGCGACGCAACAAAGTGTTTGCCCTTGGCGCAGTCGCAGCCGTGCTTCCAGTGTTCTCTATCGTCAGTTTGGCAATCGGAACAGGTGAAGGAAAAATTGCAGAGAGCATTAAGAGCGGCGAAGGTGTAGTGCAAAACCTGCTTGGAACAACGGTTGCGCCAGACCCGAATGCCACAACAATTCCAGGAACACAGACAACAACGCTGGACGGGCAACAGATTCCAATCCTTGCCATTGGTGACTCGGTTATGTTGGGTGCTGCGCAGATTCTCACCGAACGCGGGATCACAGTTGATGCGTTGAAGAGTCGTCCATTTAGGCAGGCTTTAGAAATTGCTAACTATGTGAAGTCAATCAATCGACTTGGTGAGTTCGTAATTATTCACTTGGGCACGAATAACTACGTTGACCAGAAAACACTGGACGAAATTATGGTCCCGTTGAAAGACGTTGATTTGGTGCTCTTCATCACAGCACATGTTCCAACCAGAGCGTGGCAAGACCCAAATAATGAATTGGTTCGCGCCATGCCAAATGCTTACGGAAACGTGAAGGTTTTGGACTGGTATCAGATTGCCGAGAGGCACCCCGAATATCTCTATGGCGACAAAGTGCACTTAAATAATGAAGGCCAAAAGGTCTATGCCGATCTCATCATGCAAGCAATAGGGAAGTAAGGTTTTTGACATGACAACTCCAGTTCGTATTGCAATTACCGGTGCAGCCGGACAAATCGGTTACAGCCTGCTCTTCCGCATTGCATCAGGTGCAATGCTCGGACCAGACACCCCGGTCATTCTGCAACTGCTTGAAGTAACCCCTGCGCTCGGTGCGCTTGGTGGCGTAAAGATGGAACTCGATGACTGTGCGTTTAGCCCGCTTGTGGACGTCATCTGCACAGATGACGCCAATCTTGCCTTCGGTGATGCAGACATTGCCATGTTGGTTGGTGCAATGCCTCGTAAAGATGGCATGGAGCGCTCCGACTTGCTGTCAGCAAACGGTGGAATTTTCAAGCCACAAGGTCAAGCCATTAGCGCAAATGCAAAAAAGAACGTGAAGGTTCTTGTTGTTGGTAACCCAGCAAACACCAACTCGCTTATCGCTATGCACAATGCGCCAAATATTGACCCACGTCAGTTCACCGCAATGACGCGCCTCGATCACAACCGTGCTGTAAGTCAGTTGGCGCAAAAGGTTGGTCGTCCGGTCACTTCCGTGAAGAAAATGACCATCTGGGGTAACCACTCAACCACTCAGTACCCAGACTTGTTTCACGCTGAAGTCGATGGCAAGAATGCCGCTCAGTTGATCAACGATCAGCAGTGGATCGAAGACACCTACATTCCAACCGTTGCTAAGCGCGGTGCTGCAGTCATTAAGGCTCGCGGTTCATCATCGGCTGCTTCTGCTGCTAATGCCGCGCTTGAACACGTTCGCTCATGGGTTAAAGGAACCCCAGAAGGCGACTGGGTAAGCATGGCTGTCCCGTCAGACGGCAGCTACGGCGTTCCAGAAGGTTTGATCTCGTCGTTCCCGTGCACATGTGTAAACGGTGAATACAAAATTGTTCAAGGTCTAGACATTGATGCATTTAGCCGTTCGCGTATTGACGCTTCGGTTGCAGAACTTGGTGAAGAGCGTGATGCTGTTCGCCAACTTGGCCTGATCTAACCAGAGCTTCGCTGTCCGTCAATGGCGGAATCTGCTCGTGAACGCGTGCAGCCAAGCGGGTCATTCTTCTCCCGTTTTTTAATCTCTTTTCGTGGCGAAAGTTGTTCGCCCTTTTTCCAAGCGTCCAAATACTGTTGTGGCCAGATTTCTCCCTGTAGTAGGTACACCTCGGCCAACGGGCATACTCGCGACATTCCAAAATGGGTGTGGCAGCGAGTAACTCGCGCATTTCCGCTTGATCCCATTACTCCAATCCAGTCACCTGCAGCAACTCGCTGGTTC
>JBEGVD010000088.1:0-13824 GCA_041178585.1 Actinomycetota bacterium | reverse complement strand
GAAAGATCGGCGACGCGCCAATCACGTCGTTGTGCAAATGAAGACATAGAAACTCCTTAAACGAAGGTGGGATGAATACTCTCCGCAACGATTCTTCGTTCGAGCTCTGTGTGCTCTGCGGCATCTACCGCGACGGATTCCTCGACCAACATTACAGGAATGCCATCGCGCACTAGGTATTTACGGTGCAGACGTGGGTTATACAAAAACGCGTCACTATGAAAATAGAACAACGGACCTTTGTCTTCTGGGCAAGCCAGAATTTCAAGCAACTTTGAGTCAAGAGACATACGCCAAGACTAGGCGGTGATGACTGATAGTAACTCAGCGACGTGCGTATCGCACTCGTCACGCGTGCTGGCTTCAAGGTTGAGCCGAAGCAAAGGCTCGGTATTGCTAGGGCGAACGTTGAACCACCACGAACCACAGTCCACTGTCAGGCCATCGAGGTGATCCTGAGTGTGGTCGGCATAGTCATGCCCAATTTGAGCGATGACTTTGCCAATGTCGGCAACAGTGGTGTTGATTTCGCCACTTGATGCATAGCGCTCAAGCGGCTTGCGAATTTCCGACAACTTCTTTCCCGTACGGCACATTTCGCCAAGAATTCCCATGCTGGCAATCAGTCCACTGTCTGCTCGATAGTTGTCTGCAAAGTAATAGTGCCCCGAATGCTCACCAGCAAACACCGCGCCTGTTTCGGCCATGATCTGCTTCATGTAACTGTGACCATTCTTGGTACGGATTCCCTTGCCGCCGTGTTCAGCGATGATTTCGGGAACTGCGCGCGAACAGATGAGGTTGTACAGAATTGTTGCACCAGGGTTAAGCCGCAAAAAGCGTGTAGCGAGCAGCGCAGTGGTGGTGCTCCCCGACATTCCTTGACCAAGTTCGTCAACAAGAAACACACGATCGGCGTCGCCGTCGAACGCAAGACCAACATCAAAACCACCAGAAATTACTCGCGCCATAAGATCGCGTTGATTCGCTGTCTGCAATGGGTCAGCAGGGTGATTCGGGAACGTGCCGTCAAGTTCGCCGTACATGACTTCCAATTCAAAATCGGCAAGGCGTTCAAATACTGCTGGAACAACGAGCCCACCCATTCCGTTAGCCGTGTCGGCAACAACACGGAGCTTTCGTAACTTGTCGCTTGCAATAAAATTCACAACATGATCGGCAAACTCCGACAGCATGTTGACATGGTTCAGCGTTCCTGCTGTTGCGGCGAATGCCGGCTCGCGACCTGCAAGAACTTCAGCTGCGAGAGCATGAATTTCGCGTAGACCATTATCAATTCCAATGGAACGAGCACCAGATAAACAGCACTTGATTCCGTTGTACTGCGCCGGGTTGTGCGAAGCGGTAAACATTGCTCCCGGCGAGTCAAGTTTGCCCGATGCGTAATACAGCAGATCGCTCGATGCGAGTCCCAAATTGGTGACGCTGACACCATGCGTCAACACTCCCCGCTGGAATGCGTCAACTAGCTCTGGCCCACTTGGCCGCATGTCATGAGCGATCACGATGTGCGGGGCATTTGCAAACTTGGCAAACGCAACACCAATCGCATATGCAACGCCTGCATCCAGCTGATCAGGAACTATGCCACGAATGTCATAAGCCTTAACAATTGCGTTGAGATCGGGCATGGTTGGAGAGACTACTCGGCTGTTTGTTTGCTGCGTCGTCGGTTTACAACGATCCACGCGATACCGGCAAATGACAGCAGGTAGGCAACGTAATCGAGCATGTTCCAGCCATAATGCATGTTCACATCAGTGCTCGTTGGGATTACGACCATCATGTTTGGTGCAACGCGATACGGGCCTTTAGCGCCATCTACTTTCCAATTAGGGAAGTAGCTCACTCGTATTAAAACTGGAACTCCAACTTTGTCAACCGAGAAACGCACGCTCTCTTCACCAATGTTGACGTTGCTCACCACCACAGGCTCTAACGGAACTGACGTAAGTGCAGTTGCTGGCTTCACTACATCAACACGTCGATTATTGGAATTCGGTTCACCTTCGCGCATCGATTCGTCCACGGCTACTTCAATCCGTTGCCATTCGCTAGGACCATCGTCTGCAATTGGAGTCGTCCAAGTTTCGGGGTGTTGGAACCAGCTAGTCCCAATTTCAAGCCAACGTTCACGCGGATTACTGGAAGAAATGTTTGCAACCACTGGCTGAGTTGCCAGCGGTGTCACCACATCACTATTGGCCACTCGGTAAACCACCCAAGGACCCGAACGCGCCACTTCAGTAAGTCCTTCTTGCTGAGATGCCTGAGCATTCGCTTCTGGAGTGAAGCCCATGAAGTACTTCACTCCAAGTTCCTGCATGTACCGCACACCAATTGCAGCGTCGTTGTTGTCATAACGCAATTCGCGCACTGGGTTGCTGCTTTGCTTCGACATAGCTGCCGCCGTGATGAAGTGATACGGAGTGCTTCCAGCAGCTTCGAAGAACAGCCCTTCCATTGAACTGATGCAGCCATCGGTCCAGAATGGAAGCAACATGAGCGCCATCGTGGTTCCGTATTTATTCAGTTCCCCACTGTTTTCCCAAAGCGCTCGCCCACAACCCTGCGTCGAATCTTCGCCCAGTTGTTTCATCGTTTGAACTACGCCGTAGTACTCGCCATATGCGCTCTTGCCTTCATAACCAGTGAAGTTCCAACGCGCCCAGCCATCTACAAATCCATCATTAGTTGATTTGGTTCGAAGTGGTCCCCATACATATTCATATTGACCGGCCGAATTCACTCGAGTTGACCCAAACGGAAGTTCTTGAAATCGAAACCCAATTGCCACGAGAACAAACAAAGCAAAACCGGAGAGCAACGCGAGATTAAACGTGAAGTTGTCGCGAGGTTTTGCAATATCAAGGACAACAGGAGTTCCAGGTTCTACACGTGCAATGCGTGACATGGACTTCATTCGAAGTGCGAACGCTGCAAGTTCATATAACCCGACAGCAAAAAGGAAATATCTCAGCAGAAAAAAGAACGGCAAAATTCGCGGATTCCACAACAACCCAATAACGGGCAAACTATTGCGCGCAATGAACACTCCGGCTGCAAGCACCAGCGTCAGCAGCGTTATCCATGTGCCGGCTTTATGCCTGCTACGCACTAGCGCTACCGCCCCAATAACAGCCAAAGCGGTTATTGATACATCGAGCAAAATGTGCAGCGGAAAGAACATCTTCCAGAACGAGTCAGTCGCTCCGCTTGGTCGCGGCTCGTATTTCATGTCCGTCATATAGGCGTGACTCGTGACGAATGGAATTACCCAGAACGAGGAAAGCAACACGGCCAATGCAATTACTTTTGCCCCAAACTGAAAAGATTCGCGCTTATTCCACACCACCAGCATGAGCGCTGCACCGCCAAACACGAACAGCAGAACAATTCCATGACTTAATGCCGACAGCGAGATGATGATGGCAGCCGAAACTCGATGCTTTCCGGTGTCTAACCCTTTAGCGAGCAATGCAAAGCCCAGCATGGCAAGCGATAACGAAATAGAGAATGAAAACTCTCCCGCCATCGTTGATGCGATATTGCCTCCATAAATAGTGAAGCTTTCATCAAACAAAAAGATTGTTGCCGCAATCGCAAAGAGTTCAGGCAGTGGATAGGCGAACTTTGCAAACCGCCCAAACAGCCAAGTCGCATACGGAAGAGTCAAAATGCCGATGACAGCGATGATCTTGATGGCAATGCCATACGGCAAAACCACATCTAGCAACACAATCATCAGTGCTGGGACCACCATGTAGAACCGATAAATCGGAAGACCGGAGTACCAGTCCATACTCCAACCAGACAGTTTGAAATTTGTGAGCAAATGATCCCGCAAATACGCTGGCGCCCACACATGTGCTCCCATGTCACCACCGGTGGGAATGTTGTTTCGCAAAATCAAACTTGGATGAAGTGCCAATAATAGAAAGATTGTTGGACCTGCAACTGCGATAATCGTCGACAGCTTCTTCCAATAGGCCGCGTTTTGCTCAAACCGATTTACCTTGATAATGGTCGCATCTTCGTTTTGCGAATCGAAATGGCTTTCGTCGTGCGTCACTTCAGGGTCCACATTGTCAGCCTAGGTGTACCAGGACTCGCTAGCGAGTCAGCGCCATTACTGTTAATGCCGTTGCATTGAACGACACGTGCGTAACGATGGATAGCCCTAACCGCTTGGTTCGTGAAAAACACAATCCAAGCACGAGCGCAAAGGCGAAGAGCCCTGGAAATTCAGCCAGTTGCAAGTGCACCGCCGCAAACCAAAACGAAGCAAGCAATAATGAAATACGAGCACCGTATGCAACCGCCAGATTGTGTTGGATGAATCCTCGATACACGATCTCTTCCACAAGAGGTGCGCAAATGACGACAACTATCGTCAGGAGCACTATCCACCCACCTTGTGCCGCATCGAACAAATCGTTTGCTCGCTTCTCAACTGCTTCTTTGTTGAACAGTGAGGGAAACATCCACTGAAACGGAAGCGTCACAAGAACCACCAACAGCAATTGACTCGCTAATCCCAGCGGAATACCCCACAAGTCCTTCGCTTGAAAACGTATTGCGAAATCCTGGACAAAACTTCCAGAGCCATTCCGCTTCGACACCCACAGCAAAACGCCGATATAGGGACCCCACAGCGTCAATGCCGATAACGCAAGTACCCAGGTTGGGACAACGTCTGCAGATGCATAACCGAGCACAGAGATAACAACAGAGCCACAAATGTTGGCAAAGAGGTATGTCAATGACCACACCGCGAATACGCGGAACGGTGGAACCAGTTGCGGCTGATCAGCCAGCAAGACGATTTGGCACGATCAAGCGGAAGCGATCGCGACGATCTTCCATTCTCCACCCGCCAGGAACCGTAAGCCGCCTGCCGTGCTGTTCGCACAGGTCGTACGCATGTGGATCGCTTTCCTGCGCTAGGTCATCAATCCAGACCAAAGCCCGGCTGTATTGATAGGTCAGCGTCATGGACGCATCTTCCTTGCATACAGGACGAGAACACTTACGAGTCACGGTGTAAAACCTAATTCTTGTGACATATAAAACGGTGGATTTCAGCCCTAGCAAGGCACGACGAGACACCTTGCAACATCTGCCCGTAACATGACCACGTGAGCAAACTCCCACCACCTCCTCCACAGTCCAACAAGCGCAAGAACTCCCCGCTTTCTTCGGGAAAGCCGGGCTCATCAAAGCCTGGTCAGAACAAGTCAGGCAAAGAACGCACATCCATGCCTCGATGGGCGGTGTGGGTATTGATTGCCGTTGCTGCTGGACTCATTGCAGGCCCACGCTTGTGGCCTGCTTCAACTGCCACGAAGGTGACCTACACAGAGTTTCTTGACCTTGTTCAAAGCGGCAAAGTCAGCAGTGTTGAAATCAACAACTTGAGCAACACCATCAGCGGAAAAATGTCTGACGGCAGTGAGTTCATCACCACCGGAGCCGCATCGCTGTCTGATGCGGATGAGCAGTTGCTGAAGGAAAAGGGTGTTGACTACGACTACTCAACTCCTCAAGGAAACTTCTTTACGAATTTGATTCCAATTTTGCTCCCATTTTTCCTCATCATGGGTTTTTTCATTTGGATGCAACGCCGTGCAATGGGCCAAGCCGGAAACATCATGTCCATTGGTCGCAGTCGCGCGAAGAATTACAACGCGGACAAACCAAGCACCACATTTGCCGATGTTGCTGGATATGAAGGTGTGAAGCAGGAAATCAAGGAAGTTGTTGACTTCCTTCGTATGCCGGAGCGCTTTAAAGAAATTGGTGCGCGCGTACCAAAGGGAATTTTGCTTGTTGGTCCTCCAGGAACAGGAAAGACTTTGTTCGCTCGAGCAGTTGCTGGCGAAGCAGGTGTTGGATTTCTTTCAGTTACCGGTTCCGACTTTATGGAAATGTTCGTGGGCGTTGGCGCAAGCCGTGTACGTGACTTATTCCAACAAGCAGCAAAAATGGGACGTGCAATTATTTTCATCGACGAAATTGACTCCATCGGTCGAAAGCGTGGAGCCGGGCTCGGTGGTGGTCACGACGAGCGTGAGCAAACACTCAACCAAATGCTCGCCGAAATGGACGGCTTTGAGGCAACCGAAGGCATTGTCGTTATGGCAGCCACAAACCGCCCCGACATTCTTGATCCAGCGCTACTTCGTCCAGGTCGCTTCGATCGACAGATCATTGTTCCGCTCCCCGAGTCCGACGAGCGTCTCGCAATTTTGAAGGTGCACTCGCAGGGAAAGCGCATGGGTACAGACATTGACCTCGACACCATGGCAAAAGCAACTCCCGGCATGAGCGGTGCAGACTTGGCAAACCTTGTTAACGAAGCTGCACTTTTTGCGGTGCGCCGCGGTTCAACCCATATTGAACGAATTGACTTTGAAAATGCTCGCGACCGAGTTGTGCTTGGCGCGCGACGCGAAAGTTTGGTGCTGAACGCCGAAGAGAAGCGCGCAACCGCTTACCACGAAGGTGGGCATGCCGTACTTGCAACCGTTCTTCCTTACAGCGACCCACTACACAAGGTGACCATTTTGCCGCGAGGCATGGCACTTGGTGTCACCTGGTCGCTCCCTGAAGAGCGCCACACCTATTCGCGTGAGTATTTCGAAGACGTCATCTGCAAAGCAATGGGTGGACGCGTTGCAGAGATGATTGTGTTCGGAGCACTAAACAGTGGAGCCGCGAACGACTTGGAGCAAGCAACAAACATCGCTCGCCGCATGGTGCGCGAATGGGGCATGAGTGACGCAGTAGGCCCAATGGCATTTGCAGGTCAGCAACAAGTATTCCTTGGAGAAGACCTTATGACGAGTGGTCGCGAATACAGCGATGAAATGGCTCGCAAGATTGACGACGAAATCAGTCGCATTCTTCGCGAACAAGAGACTCGTGCACGCGTAACTCTTGAGAAGCATCGCCGCGGTCTCGACCTTGTTGCACAAGCACTCCTCGATCAGGAAACAATCGATGGCGCAATGGTCTCACGACTCATTCAACAAGGGCTCGGCGAACCAAGTCGCCAAACCACTCCAAACAACTAGTTGCAATCCCCTTCATGGGTGTCAGGCAACCCATCGCGCACGCGAGCCAAAGCGGCCCATATATCGGTAGCGCTTGCTGGTCCGAGAAAACCTTTGTGCACTACGCCTTGACCGTCTGCGATCAACAGCGTTGGCACCGCATCAATGGCATATTTCTTATGCATCTCTCGGTGAGACGTAAATTCACAAATTTCAACTGCAACCGACCGAGATTTGAGAACAACTACTTTGCGCTCAATATCTGCACACGTTGTGCAGGATGAAGAAGTGAAAGCCAACACCAACCATTCTTTGTCTGATTCCGAAAAATCACTTCGATCAACTTGCGTTGGCATTGAAGGGTTTGCCTGTGTTGGCGCATGAATTGTTCGCTTGCTTAACACCTTGTTCAGCACAACAGCGACGACAATCACGGCCACAACAATGAGCAAACGAATCATGAGCCAACTTCCGGCGAAGGAATTGTTGGAATCGCAAGGACAGCACTTCGACCAATCAAGTCATGGCCGCGCAACAGCATGCGTTGAACCACAACAGGAGTTGTCGCGCGAATCACGACTTCGCCACTCGATACTCCTGCTGGTACCGGAATGGAAACAAGACCACTTGCTGGAAGCACGATTGACTCCAGCCCAGCAATTGGCACTTCTCCTGCTGGACCAATTTGCGAAACAGTAACCGTTCCATCAAGTGGAGTTGCATTCAACACCACAAGTGAATCTTCAATTCCACTCGAGACACCGCTTGGGGCAACCCACACCGTAGAAATTGCGCCCATCGGAGCACCCAAAACAATCGAGGTGCCAACTGTATTGCCCGCTCTCCTATTAATGACCTGTTCCACAACAACGCCTGTGGCCTCTGTGCCAGGCTCACCTATTGACGAAACAATGATTCCGTAACGCCCATTTGGGACACCCGGCAATGAACCAGTATCGAACAGCGTGACTCTTCCTGCTGGCGCAGTCAGACTCGCAGGTTCAATTTGAGCATCTGGACCTGCGCCATTAACAAACATCACACTCAAGGTCGCATCGTTGCGAGTTGGATTCAGAATTACTAATTGCTCAGAACTTCCTTCCAACTTTTCGCCATCGGCGAACCACCACTCAGAGCTCACACCACTTGCGCCAAGCGCCATGGTGTAACCCAATCGTCCGTCTCCCAGATAGTGCTGCGAACGTCCGACGACCAGCTTTCCTGAAGTCGCATGCACTTCAACCGCAACCACGGGTTCATTGCGCGCACCTTCATCGGCCATGTTCAGTGCGATAACTGATCGTGGAGGAATAACGAAGCCATGCAGACGGCTTGGCTCACGAGTTGATTCCTTCGTAACAAAAGAGACATCTACAACAGTTGAATCGCTGTACGGATTAGTGAGAACAATGTGATGCAAACTGTCGGCGCCAGTAAACCCATCAGCGAAGTACCAATCTGTTGCAGGTTCATTCGCGCACTGGGCAACAGAATTTCCCGCAGGATGATTGATGAACTGCTCGGCAGTCCCAATACCACCGATAATCTCCACAATCGTGCTGATAAATGAAGCTTCAATTCCTTCTTTGACGTTTACCGCTGCCTGTGAACGTGCAGCAACAGTCACCGCAGTAACAACTGGGGATGTTCCGACTCCAAGTCGGGTAATCGTGGCATTGAAGTCCGTGTCTGATGGGTTCGAGATCACAATTGCCCCGGAGATTGTCCCATCGTTGCCAGGTACACCTGGGCAAAACCAGCTCGTAGAAATGCGCTGATCCAACGACACGACCGGCATGACTGGAACAGGAACCAATTCAGATTCGGTTACAACTTCATCGCGCTGATTTGTTAGCACCATTGCACCAACCATCAACAGCGCCAAGACGAAGACCGCTAACTGACGAATGCTTAAATGCGTGCGGTTCTGCACGCTTGCGAGACGCTGGTTTTCGTTCATTGATTGTCACCTGTGGTAAATGACAAGGCTGGCAAACCTTGGTCGCCAACAACGGTCACTTCACGACTTCTGGCTTGCAGAAAACGGCGCTTGATTCTGCCAATGTCAAAGACCGCGAGCATCACTAACAGCCACAGGAGCATTTGAACGAACATGAGCAGATATTGAGGTATTGGGGTGCTGTATTGCAACTTCGCCAGACCTCCTCCGCTCATATCAAATGCCGTTGTGCCACCAAAAGCAATTCGCGGTTGAACTTCCGTTCCGGCAACTTCAAGACGAAGGTGTTCACTAAATGGAACCGCTAGGTGCACCGAAACAGCGCCAACTTCTGTTGCAATGCTCGAAATATCAGCAACACGCGCGATCGGCAATATCGATTGCAATTCAGATGACAACAACACTTCATCGCCTGCTTGTTTGCTCAATGTTGAGGAATTCTCCTCAAGTACTGAAAGCGAAGGAAGCCATGCCATGTTTTCGTAAATCACTAAATCGCTTGCAAGGTACACACGTCGAAAATCAAGTTGAGTAGAAAGTGCTGCGAGTAAACCCTCTGGAAGCGGCAGTGGCCTTTCTACTGTCGACTCGCCACCATCTATTTTCGGTAACACCACATAGCGCACAGCAAGCGGTGCTAGCAGTCGACCACCGCGCACAGTCTCACGCCCGATGATTGCGCGAAGAGCACTTTCCACATTGCCATTCAGATCATTCGGCTTTGACCATCGGTCTCGCATAGTTAACTCGCCATCATCGGCAACAGCAAACGCAACTGTGTCGGTGACATGCATCGAAGAGATTGGAAGCACTTCTCTTCGCCCCACATACACAACGTTGTAGTCACCTTCAGGAGGGTTCGCTTGCATCTGCGTGTACAAATCTGCGACTACCGAATTCGACTGATTCCATGAGCCACCTACCGCCATAGAGATAGCAGGTAGTGAACCAACCAGCGATGCAATCACTGCGCCAGCTACAACTGGCTTCCACCATCTATATGCCGACGTCAGTTCGTCATCGAAAACAAAACTCGCCAACGCACCCGCACCAAGCGCAAGTCCGCAAGCAACAACGGCCAAGAGTTGACCAAAACTCGGCGCGGCAATGTTGAGCACGTCGGAGTCAATCAAAACAATCAATAGACCTGTAAACACGACGAGAGATAACGAACGCGTTGCCCAGATGAAGGTAGTTGCGCGGGTTACTACAACGCTGACAAAAACAGGAAAATACAGACCTAAGGCAATAATTCCGAATCGCAGAATTCCCCCATCAAACCTCGCGAGTTGAGCGAGGCCAACTTGCTGAACTGATGCAGCTTGGCTTCCAACGAAATGATCCAACCACTGCGAATTCGCAAATTGACTGACCCATGGCGCGTTCAGCACCAATGCACCGACCATTAACGCAACAACAACACGCCCCACGGCAAGGGCTTGTCGCATGCTTACTCGAGCTATGAGTCCGCCAATGATCCACGTGATTGCCACCCAACCCACAACTGCTAAGAAAGTTGGAACGAAAGCAAATACCACTGCAGTAAACAGCACTGCCGTGGCAAGAAGTTGCGTTTGTTTTGCGCCGCTTAAACCCGACTCGGCCCGTACAAACAGTCGAAGCACCCATGGAAGCGACGCGTATACGAGCACATCACTCAGGCGACCCTTACTGAGCGCGACGAATGGAAGTGGTACTGCGACATACATCGCCATGCCAATTACTCGCGCGCGAAGCGAAAAATACCCTGCCGGTACTTTCCACATGCCAAATGCACCAACGAATACTGAACCAATGATGAGTGCTGTTTGTAATGCCCCGGTTTGACCAAAAGAAATTGCTCCCGCAATCGCCATGAGTACGTAGCCACTTGAGTTTGATCCAGCAGAACCAAATCCACCTTGCGTCCACCCGCTTACAAACGAAGAGATCAACGAACGCGGAGACTCCGTTGCAGACCGCATCGGCAAAAACTCACCGACACGCGAAACTCCATTCCAAATGAAGTTTCTGCTACCCACAAGTACAAAAACCGTAATTGCAATAAATACATTGGTGACGAAACGCTGATGGCTCACCGCATTCTTGCGATCTTTCTGCGCGAGCGATGCCTGCTGAATTCGCTTACTACGACGTCGCACAAACGACGAAAATCTCGCACTACCTGCAACCTGCAAATCATGTATCTCGCTTGCTGAAACACGACGCAGTGGCCGTACTTCAGACCTCCGACGGATGATGTACGGCAAGTCAATTACCACTGCAAGCGATGCGCGAAGTGACGCAAGAGCCGCGGTGAATCCTCCGCCAAAGACCCCTGCAACAACTTGCACAACAGAGACAACCAACATCTGCAACATCACAAAAGGAAGTTGCAAGCCGCCCGAGAGCGAGACCACCGTGCGAACACGATTGCGTGCTTGAGCAGAAGTTCGCGCTATGTCGGTGGCTCGACTATCTATCTCATTTCTGTGGCGAGCTTTTGCTGAAGGAACGATCAAAACTCGCGCACCACTCAGATGGGCACGCCAACACAGGTCTAGGTCTTCACCGAAAAAATCAATTCTGCGATTAAAGCCGCCGAGTTCTCTGAACAGATCTGATCGAATCAGCAAGCAAGCAGACGACAGCGCAAACACGTCACGCACGCTGTCGTGTTGTCCTTGATCTTTCTCGTTTTCACCGATCAGCTGTTCAACTTCGCCAATGCGGTCAACATTGAGTCCAACACTCTGCAAAATAGTTGGGTCGTCCCACTCCACAAGCTTTGGGCCAACTAGACCCGCATTAGAGCGATAGATCTCTTCAATCAATCGCTCAATTGCTTCTGGCGCCAATGCCACGTCGTCGTGCAACAAGCAAAAGAAGCCACCCTCTCCGTCGACAAGTCGGGCAACTTCATTGGACACCAACCCGAAGCCTGGATTGCCCTCAATTTGACGGACCACAGCTTGGGGCAAAACAGAATGAATGAGCTCGGTTAGGTCGACGTCGAATCCGTTGACGCCACCCACATTGCCCCCAACCACAAAAAACAGGGTTTGCAACTGCGGGTATGTTTGGGCGGCAAGAGCCCGCAGTGACTCCTCGAACCACGGGCCGGGCCGATAGACCACCATGCTGGCCACAACCGGCGGTACGACCAGAGCCCGTGTTGGGAACCGCGCATCTTCGGCTAAAAGGTCGGTATTCATCACGGCCCATTCAGGCTAGTTGGCTGCCCAAGAGACCCCATTTCACAAAATCATCGTTACTGCTTGCAATAGTTAGCACTACGGGTTACCCTAGCTAGCACAAGGTTTTCATACCCCGTCACCAAAGGAACCCCATGAAAATTCCAAACATCAAGTTTCCAACCATTCCAAGTCTTGATCTCACCAAGATCGACGCTCAGAAGGTGCTCAGCCAACTTCCACGCATCCCTACTGACCGCGCAAAGGAATTGGCTAAAGACGCGGCGTATACCACTGTTGGTTTTGGTGTTCTTGCCTTCCAAAAAACTCAAGTACGTCGCCAAGAAGTGATTGCTGAAGTTCGGGCAAAACTGCCTGCAGTCGCCGAAGAGGCGGTAACTCAAGCAACATCAGCAATCACTAGTCTACGAAGGCTTGTCTCCAACAGAAAACCAACCACCGAACAGCACAGCTAGTTCGAAAATCGCCCTCCCCGAGGGCACTGCTTCGGTTGGCATCGGCCTATTCATCGCCGGCGTTTCTGCATATGTATTTTTCAAGATTGGCCAGCAAGCACTTGGCCAAGATGGATTCAAACCAATTGTTGCAATGTGGTTCATTGCGTTCGCGCTGATTCCTGGATTTTTTCTTCCCATTGAACAAGAAGTTGGCAGAGCGCTATCGCACCGCCGTGCAATTGGCCAAGGTGGATTGCCAATCGTTAAGCGCGTCCTGCAAATCACCGTCATCATTTTTGTTGCACTCTGCATTGCCGTCCTTGCTCTTTCATCGCAGATCAATAGCAACCTGTTTGATGGCAACGGCGTAATCACATGGTGCCTACTGCTTTCGCTCGCAACGTATGCACCGATGCACCTCGCTCGAGGAATTTGCTCGGGTAACGCACGGTTCGGTTCCTACAGTCTCATCATTGGTCTTGACGGCGCAATTCGAGTGTTGAGTTGTGCAGCGCTGTGGATTGCAGGAGTAACCAACATTGGTGCATATGCACTGACCATTGCGCTTTCACCTGTAGTCGGCGTGCTTATTGCTGCGTTTAGCGGCAAGCTGAGAACTGAACCCGGCCCAGAGGCAACGTGGGCGGAAGTAACTCCGAACTTAGGCTGGCTGCTCCTTGGTTCGCTCTTTGCTGCTGCGCTCGTGAATGCCGGACCAATCACTGTTGACATTCTTGGCCACGATGCACCACCCGAACTTGTCACCCGATTTGGTAACGCTGTGATTTTTGCGCGCATTCCTTTGTTTCTCTTTCAAGCAGTTCAAGCGGCACTGCTACCACGTCTCGCTCGGCTTGCTGCACAAAGAAAACTTTCCGAATTCAATCGCGGATTAAGGCAGCTCCTGATTCTCGTGATATCAGTTGGAGTGCTTGGGACTATTGGTGCATTTGTCATTGGGCCATGGGTGCTCGAACTCGTGTACGACGGTGGAATCGATCGACGAACGATGACCTTGCTTGCATTCGCCAGTGCTCTGTACATGCTCGCTCTTGCAATTGCCCAGGCCGTTATTGCGCTAAGCGGTCATGCCCGAGTTGCACTTGGCTGGTGTGCAGGATTTGCAACGTTTGTCGTTGTTGCTTGGCTATCCAGCA
>JBEGVD010000087.1:0-2717 GCA_041178585.1 Actinomycetota bacterium | reverse complement strand
GAGTCACTGGTAGATTTCTAGGGCTCTTCCAACTAAATATTCGTCCATGCCCCCATCGTCTAGTGGCCTAGGACACCACCCTTTCAAGGTGGCGGCACGGGTTCGAATCCCGTTGGGGGTGCAAAAGTAAGCAGTAGCAGTACATACATAAACACGATCAATCGTGAAGCGTTCATCACGAACACATCACATCATTGGTCCCGTGGTGAAGTTGGAGTTCACGCCGCCCTGTCAAGGCGGAGGTCGCGGGTTCGAGTCCCGTCGGGACCGCTGAGTAGTGCTTGCACTTCTCAAGGTCGGGTAGCTCAGTAGGCAGAGCATGCGCCTGAAAAGCGCAGGGTCACCGGATCGACGCCGGTCCCGACCACAAGAGTTTGTTTAGTTGGAAGAGCAATTATTCAGGGCGTATGCGCACGAGTGTTTCTTGCGCAATCGTTGCGATATGTGTTCCGTCTTGTGCGAACACATATCCAGATGTAAGGCCGCGCGCACCATTGAAGTTCACACAACTCATCTCGTAGAGATGCCATTGCGATGCAACCGATGGCCGATGAAACCACACGGTGTGATCAAGGCTTGCGCTAAACCTGCGTCCTTCATTGCTCGCCCGCGTGATTTCAGGAATACCTTCGATCACGCTTTCGTTTGGTAAATCATCCGAAAGATAAGCAATCGCGCAACGATTCAACAATTCATTACCTAGTGGCAAATCTTTTGCGCGCAACCACGCAGCAACATGACCCGTTCCCAGTCTGTTCACTCCATGTAATGCTTCCGATGGAATTGTTCTGCGTTCTAAAAACGTGCTCCATGAAGATTCCTCGATGGTCTCCGGAGTTGGAATACCTCGATGCGGATGCACTAATTGTTCATTGAGTGAATCTTCGTGCACCTGAAATGAGGCCTCAAGATTCAAGATTGCGCCATCTTGTTGTCGAGCAACAACTCGACGAGTCGTAAAACTTTTGCCATCTCGAATTCGGTCTACTTCATACCGAACGGGTTGAGTGTTGTCTCCACGACGAATGAAATATGCGCGTAGCGAATGCGGAAGTAACTCTGGACTTACGGTATACGCCGCTGCTCGTAAAGCCTGCGCCACGATGTGTCCACCGAACAGACCTCCCCATGGATATTCGTGTCCTTCACCAACAAACACATCTGGCCCATGCGGGGCTAGATCAAAGAGTTGTTCGAGGTTCACAGCGTGTGGTGGCTGAGATTATTCAACAGTCAAAACAAGCACGACTTCGTCAGAAACGTGGCTCTCAATGTCAAATGTTCCAGCATTTGATGCAACAAATTCGATTACGGCTTCCTGACCCTGAGCCATGTCGCCAGTGGAGATGTCGTATCCATGAACATGTATTTCGTCTGCTCCGTTGGGGTTCACCACAGTGATTCGCACTGAGGAGCCAAGTGGCACGGTCTGCATCACGTCAGCACCAGTGTTTTCTCCAACAATCAAACTGATTTCAACAACTGCAGTGGTGACAGCGGCGGTATCTGTTGTCTCCAGCGCAACGGTGGTGTCGGTAGAGGACGTAGATGAACAGCCGGCAAATAGAGCAACTGTTGCTGACAGTCCAATAAGTAATTTTCTCATGATCCAAACTCAAATCCAAGGTCGGGGGCGGTCAACATCGGAACATACGGTACACCAGCACTGCGAGCCATCTCAGCACACGTTCCACCACGATCAACGATTACTGAAATGAATGCGGGTATTGCACCAAATTCGCGCACAACTTCTACTGCTTCAAAAATTGATGTTCCGCGAGTCACGGTGTCTTCCACAATTGCAACACGATCTCCTGGCTGAAGTGCTCCAGCAATGCGTCCTGTCACTCCGTGATCTTTCGACTCTTTACGCACACTAAAGCTGCGCAGGTTTCGTCCTTGTGTTGCAACCACAGCAGAAACTCCATACGCAACGGGGTCAGCACCCATGGTAAGTCCACCAATTGCATCGATTTCAGCAGGAAGAATCTCTAACGCAACTGCTGCAACAAGCAAGATTCCATCTGGCCTGCACGCCGTTTGTTTCGTATCAAGAAACCACGAACTTGCTCGTCCGGACTTCAACGTGAAATTTCCCGTCTTTAGCGAATGGGTGAGCACATGCTGACGCAATGCTTCGCGCTGTGGGTCTAAGTGTGGAAGTTCACTCATTATGAATGCGTGATTCGTGCAGCGGCGTCAAGTGTCTTGTTGGTGTGCACCAGCGATCGACGCAAATCAAATGCGTCGTCGAGTTGTTTGCTTGAAAGTTTGACCCGTGTGTCGCTTTCCAAAACTTCACGTAATTGCTGGCGCTTGCTCCATGCCGAAGCTGCGTCCTCCTGCACAATTCGATATGCCTCGTCGCGCGATAGGCCCGAATCGACCAATGCAAGTAACACGGGCTGAGAAAACACCACGCCAAAACTACTCGACACATTTTCCAGCATTCGTTGAGTGTCAACCTCGAGATTTGACAGCACTTTGGTCAGTCGCTTGGTGACGTAATACGCAAGCATCGCCGAATCGGGCAACACAATGCGTTCTGCCGAGGAATGCGAAATGTCGCGCTCATGCCATAGCGCAACATTTTGCAGACCTGTCTGCAGGTTTGAGCGCAGAACGCGAGAAAGTCCCGTCAGAGTCTCTGCTGAAATTGGATTGCGTTTGTGCGGCATTGCTGAACTGCCTTTTTGTCCAGCCTTAAATCCTTCACG
>JBEGVD010000086.1:0-3750 GCA_041178585.1 Actinomycetota bacterium | reverse complement strand
CCGACTGCCGCATGGCAATTGCCGATGAAGCAAGCATTCATGCCACTATCAAAGATCAATTTGGCGTCGATACGAGCATCCTCGAATTCCGCACTGTATCCAACCAACGAGAAGCACTCGCTGAAGATGTTGCTCGGATTCGTGCCTACCCACTTTTGCAAACAGGTGTTTCAGTTGCAGGCGCAATTTACAACGTGTCAACCGGCCAACTAGAGCCTGTGGATTGCTGAAGTGAGGAAAAGAGAAAGAGGTAATGCTGGGAATATCCCGAATATTCTTTTGTCGTTTGAAGCTTGGGCTTACCGAGTTATCAATCCAGAACTCGAGTCGTCGTCTGATGAAGAGTTGTTAGTGCACTATGAAACATTTGGAAATGCAGAAGGTAGGCGATGCCACCAAGTTGCAAATCGACTTGAATTTGTTCAGTTGATCCCAGCGTCAATTCACACGCTTGAGATCGGACCGTACGCACGGCCATTGATTACAGGTCCAAATGTAAAGTACGTAGACGTCTATTCAACCAAGGAATTAAAAAGCTGGCTCCAGCAGTTGGAATGAACCCAGATGAAGTTCCCCACATCGATTGGGTGGCGAAACCCTCAGACCTTTCGTCTGTCGATGAGCATTTTGGCGCTTTTCTCAGCAGCCATGTCATTGAGCACCAGCCCGATTTCATCCATCACATCAATCAAATCACCGCTTTTGCTTTGATCATTTCATGACTCCTTCCACCATCACCGATGTAGTTGCAGCTCACTTGCATAAGCGAACTGGCCATACAGCTGAGTCGTTACTTGAGTCCCGTTTGCTCATGACGCATAATGACCCGATTGAGCACTGGAAAGGAAATCATGGAGATCCTCTCGTGAATCCACATTTTCCTGGTTCAGATCGCATTGATCGACTGAAGATTGCAATTGACAGCTTCTACGAAAATGGTGAGTACATCAAGAACGAGCACGCTTGGTATTTCACGCCTGACAGCTTTTTGTCAATTATGAACGACCTCATTGCCCTTGATTTAGTAGATGTGGAAGTGGAGCGGCTATATCCAACGATGAAAAACTCAGGCGAGTTTTGGGTAATTCTTCGTTCAAAGCCAGCGCTTAACTAGCTCAGCACCTCACCGCTTTGTATGAAAACCACTGCAGCTTCCAGCTCTGGCGATAAATACCTGTCTGGGCCTGGGCCTGCCACAGTTGCACGCAATCGATCGCGAACGGCTTTGGTTACCGGGCCTGGTTGCAATGGTGCACGCAAGTCCAATGCTCGTGCGGCAGTAAGCAACTCAATCGCCGCAATGCGTTGCGTATTCGTTATTGATTGACGCAACTTGCGTGCTGCGCTCCATCCCATTGATACGTGATCTTCCTGCATCGCAGAACTTGGAATTGAATCTGCACTTGCCGGTACCGCAAGTCGCTTGTTTTCCGACACCAATGCAGCCTGTGTGTACTGAGCAATCATCAGGCCAGAATCAACACCTGGGTCGTCGGCAAGAAATGGTGGAAGTCCTGCAGAACGCGCTCTGTCGAGCATGCGGTCGGTGCGACGCTCCGACATGGAACCCAAGTCTGCAAGTGCAATTGCAAGGAAGTCCAACACGTATGCAACCGGTGCACCATGAAAGTTTCCATTTGAACTCACTCGCCCATCTGGCAATACCACCGGGTTATCAATCGTTGCAGCAAGTTCGCGATCGGCAACCGTTGCTGCCCACGAAATGGTGTCACGTACAGCACCCGTAACTTGTGGTGCACAGCGCAATGAATACGCATCTTGCACTCGATCATCGTCATTTACATGTGATGCAACGATTGGAGAACCCTGCAATGCCGCAAGCATGCGAGCTGCGCTCACCGTTTGGCCTGGGTGTGGACGCAATGCTTCATGCAGTTCTGGCCTAAACACTGCATCGGTTCCTAATTGTGCTTCAACGCTCATTGCAGCGATGATGTCAATGGAGTCACAGATCTGATGTGCATCAGCGATTGCCATCAGCAACATGCCGAGCATGCCATCGGTGCCGTTGATAAGTGCAAGACCTTCTTTTTCTTGCAACTCAATTGGTGCAATTCCTGCCTCAGCAAGCAACTCGGGCACGGGGCGTTGCACACCGTTTGAATCAACTGCTTCGCCTTCGCCCATTAATACGAGTGCACAATGAGAAAGCGGCGCGAGGTCACCACTGCAACCAAGTGACCCGAATTCGCGAACAAGCGGAGTGATTCCAGCGTTCAGCAGTGCAGCCATAGTGGTTGCAACAATTGGTCGCACACCCGTGCGTCCGGATGCAAGAGTCTTTAGACGCAATGCCATCAGAGCCCGAACTACTTCGCGCTCAACTGGTGCGCCGACTCCGGCAGCATGCGAACGAATGAGTGAACGCTGTAATTGCGCGCGCTGTTCAACGGAAACGTATCTATTTGCAAGCGCACCAAACCCAGTTGAAACGCCATACACAGGCTGCGACGAAGCAACGAGCGCGTCAATGTGTGAACGCGATGCAGCCATGGCCGAAAGCGCTGCCTCAGAAAGTTTCACTTCAGCGTTATGTCGCGCAATTTCAAGTACATCTGTGGCAGACATGCCTTGGTTGCTGATCACTACTACTTTTTGCATGAATGCAATCTACTTCAGCGTTTGAGCATGGAAAATGGTGAAAATTCCTGACCGATGACTAAGACAACAGCCGGCTCGCTGGCTACGATTATTGGCATGATCGCAGTTGTATGGCATTACTGGTTGGGTCTTGTGTTGTTGGTTCTTGGCGGACTTGCCGTCGTCAACTTGATCGTTGGATACGTGGCCAAGGTAACCATGACCAAGTATCCAAACCGCAAACAGCGCAAAGCGCTGAAGTAACCCTGCGGGGCTGATGCCTTCGCTCACCGATTCTGCTCGCGGATTACCTCTCGTTACCGACTTGCTTTCTCGTTGTACCTTTCCGCTCCCAAACACTGCCGTTGACTGCGCAGTTTCTGGTGGAGCCGACTCAGTCGCACTCATGGTGTTGGCACGCGCTGCCAACTTAAACGTGACTGCTTGGCATGTTGACCACGGATTGCGCGAACACTCACATACGGAAGCTGCGCTGGTTGCACAACTTGCAACACAACTCGGCGCACAATTCGAATCGCGAACAGTAACCGTTCAGCATGGTGCAAATACTGAAGCACGTGCACGCGAAGCCCGATATGCCGTGCTCCCACATGATGTAATGACCGGCCACACTGCAGATGACCAAGCAGAAACCATTCTCATTAATTTGCTTCGAGGTTCTGGAACACGTGGGCTTGCAGGAATGCAGCCAACTGTTCAAAGGCCACTGCTCCACATTCGCCGAAGCGAAACGCAGGCACTGTGTAATGCACTAGGAATCGCCGTGTTTCATGACCCATCAAACAACGATGAGCGATTTCAACGCAACCGTATTCGCCATGAAGTGCTTCCGTTAATGGAATCACTCGCAAAACGTGATTTAGTTCCCGTACTTACCCGCCAAGCAGACTTGTTGCGCGACGATGATGACTTATTGAATGAACTTGCTGGCGCACTCGACCCAACTGACGCACTTGCACTCGCAAGTGCCCCCATTGCATTGGCGCGTCGAGCAATTAGGACATGGCTTACCAACCCGCTTGTTCCCGATAGTGCAACAGTTGAACGCGTGCTTGAAGTTGCACGTGGAAACACCCTTGCTTGTGACATTGGACTTGGGCGGCAAGTTCGCCGAAGCCAGCAACGATT
>JBEGVD010000085.1:0-3535 GCA_041178585.1 Actinomycetota bacterium | reverse complement strand
ATTGTTGCATAATGCGCGCTTGGTCTGTCAAGTACTGGATTGAGGAGCAAGAATTAGTCCATGAAAGAACCTCGGTTGGTGCTATTGGAGCACGATGCTGTTTTGGCTTTGTGTCAAATTCTTGGAATCATGCTTGACCAGCTATTTGACGGTGATGGCGCGTATGGGTGGAGTTCTGAAAAAATTCTGGACTTAGAGTCCCGACTCATGTCACCTGCAGAAGACGAAGGTGTTCTATTGGGAATTGATGATGCAGCATTGCTCTTGCAAGGCATGGCCTTTACCGAAGTGATGTCTCAGGAGTTTCCTTGGATCGACACAGTCAGATGGGTGACCGACTTTGTTACTGAGGAATTACGAAAGCATTGGTCGGAAGAAGAGTGGCGAAGTATTGCGTAGCTCGTTGCTAATCAGTGTGGTCTGCAGCCCACGTTGACAACACAATCCAAACTGCGCAAGCACCGCACACAGTCCATGCAAGAGTGCGAATGAGGTTCGCAGTCATTAATTGATCATGTATGGATTTGTCGAAACCGTCTGCAAGTTTTGCGTGTGCTGGCGCTGACCAAAATCCACTAATCACCAGTACCACGGCCATCGCAGCGCCGTTGATTACCGCCGGAACTCGCCATGCATTGCGGCCACCCAGAAAGGCGAGTGCAAGAATTCCAAGCAATGTGAATCCTTCGGTTAACCAAGGAAGAAACAGTAGTTTTCCAATTCGCTCAACGTGAGCGGTCTGAAAGCTGGCATATGTTGACTCTCCCACCTGAGCAAACAATGGGTAATGGACATAATGAATGGTCCAGATCATTCCAACCATAAACAGGGACGCAGCAGCATGAACAACAATCAATATGCGTGCATTGCGTTGCAAGGCTTCCATGGCCACAGGCTATCCCTCGCCTAATTCAGTAAAAGAGTTAGGTTTAGCCTTACGGCCAGTCGGCTGGGTTTGTCCTAATACAAAGGAGAAAATAATGTTAAGAAAACTTAAAGCATGGGGTTTCAGCGCAAATCTTTCATATGCACTTGGATTCTTGTCAGTAATTGGCAGCATTGTCGTATGGTTCACACAGGGTGGAACTGATGTTGATGCAATTACTGGCGCGTCCGGTGAACGTTTTGGAATTTTTGTTGGACTCTGGGCACCAACGTTTATGGCAATTGGCAATGGAATTGACAATTTGCGAGACGAGAAATAATTACAGCCGATTAAGGCTGATAATAAAAACTGCAAGTGAAACTGCAATCACAACAATCGGTGCAACAAATTGGCGAATGTTTGTCATGCAGAGAAATGTATCACCGTTGTATCCGGTTGTTGTGAGCAGTTGTTTTTCTTGAAAGGCGGCATCTATGAGTCCAATCGTCCGTGATCTACTGTTGTCCGATCTAGGGCCTGCGGTGCGACTTTTGGAAGAATGTCGTGGATTGCCAGATACGAAACCTGTAGATGTTGTTCAGTTTGTTAATGACGTCTCTTTGGGCGCTCCAGGTGTGGTGGCTATTGATGGCGATCGGATCGTTGGCGTGGTTCAGGCCCGTGCTGTGGGGGATGAGGCATGGATCAATGTTGTAATGATTGATTCAAATAGTCGGCGAAAAGGCCTTGGGTCAGCAATGTTGCGGCGCCTGGAAGACAAGTTGCTCCATCTGGGCGTTCGAAAAATTTCTGCACTGTTATCAAGTTCGCAGGCTGGTGAAACAGCTCTGATTAATCGAGGTTTTGCGTCAACTCATGGACTTGTGTTGTATGAAAAACTCGAACCCCTTGCACCAACGTCAATGCGCATTGTTGATATGTATGGTGGAGAGCTGTTGTCCGAGAATCTGTGGGACAGCGTGTCGGGAATGCGAGAAGAAAAGCAAATAATCGCAGGTCGGGTTGTCGCGCCTCTCGCAGATCTTGAAACCGCAAGCCGGATTGGTGTCAAGGCTCCAGCCACGGTATTGCTTTTTGGTCCCCCGGGAACAGGGAAGACAACGTTTGCGAAGGCAATCGCAGGTCGTCTTGGTTGGCCATTTATTGAGTTGCTTCCATCGAAGCTTGAAAGTGGAGACGGTTCCATGTCTGCGGAGCTACGAGCTGCAATGAACGATTTGCTGCAATTAGATCATGCAGTTGTATTTATTGATGAGTTTGATGAAATTGCTTCAGCACGAGAGCACAATCCTTCAACAAAGGGTGTAGTGAATGAGTTGCTGAAAATGATTCCTGCTTTTCGTTCAGCTCCTGGACATTTGCTGGTGTGTGCCACAAATTTCGTTGCCGACATTGACTCAGCAGTACTGAGGCCTGGCAGGTTTGATTTGGTGATTCCGATTGGTCCTCCGGACTTGAGTGCACGATTGGCCCATTGGCAATCAACTCTTGAATCTTTAGATCAGCGCGAAATAAACATTGAAAAAATTGCAAAGATGACCGAGGGATATACCCCAGGCGATATTGAATTGGCGGCACAACGTGCTGCTGCAGCCACATTTGACCGCATCAGAGAGGGCAGAACACCTGCTCATATCACTGAAGAGGATCTTGAAGCGGCAATTGCGCGCACACGTGCTTCGGTAACTGCCGAAATCAGACAGCGCTTTGCTGAAGAAGCTGAGCGATTCGCTCGCGTGTAAGCAGTAACTAGCTGCTGAAAAGAGATGACGGCAGATCTTCTTCTCCAGAAGCAATCGCCGTAACAATTCTTTGTGCAACAGAAATCGGGGACAGTCCCTGCGGGAATTTTGGTGCGACTCCTGCAATGGCTCGCGTTGCTAATCCGGTCTCGGTGTGTGGCGGACGTGCATCGATTACACGAATACCAAGCCGTCGCGCTTCGCGGCTGAGTGCCTCATTAAACGAGCGAACCGCTGCTTTTGATGCACCATAAGCCGCCATGCCAGAAAGGTTCTGCTCGGCAATCACCCCTGAAATACCAACCAGCACCGAACCCTTTTTAATGCGGGGAAGTGCGGCTTGCATCAGAAAAATGTGACCAAATGTGTTGGTCAAGAACAATTCTTCAACGACATCGACAGATGTGGAAACAATCTCGCCAAAAGCAACTACACCCATCGCATTGACAATGATGTCGAGAGAACCATGCTGATCAACTACCGCATTGATTACCGCAGATGTCTCTTCTGGCGAACGTAAGTCAGCCACAATATGTAGTGGATCGTTGCTCGCTCCGCGAGAACACGTGACCACGGTGCAGCCACGCAAACGCAGCTCTGAAGCAATTAATTGGCCTAGTACGCCTGTGCCACCTGCAACTAGAGCTACTTTCTGCGCAAAATCAAACGAGGTGTCCATAGCTGCTTACGGGTGTCGCGCGATGCTGTCAAGAATGTAGGCAACGCGGATTGAGTCCGCACTTGGCACAATCCAACCTTCGCCACCTTCAATTACATTGCTGACATTTTCAACCATTTCAACGAATGCATTGGTTACGGCGAATTCTTCAATTGCATCGTTGATGTGAAGTGAACTTGCTTCGTTCCAGGTTGTGAACGATTCGCCAACGCCGGTGTGCATACTTCC
>JBEGVD010000084.1:0-4045 GCA_041178585.1 Actinomycetota bacterium | reverse complement strand
GTTGCATCTTTATCTTCGTATTGCATCATGCGATCAACGCACTCTTCAATATCAACATCGTGGTGACACAGGTCGGGGCCAAGCTTGCCAAGAATTGGATGTCGACGCGGATCAAAGTCGCGGAAGGTTTCCAAACTCACTGCACCGAAGCACACTGCAATCCAATCTGAAACTGCAATCACCACTTGTGCACGTTCGCGCGGCTTAGACCATTGCTCTCCGCGGCGATACAAATGCCACGAACCAGATAGACGAAACGTTGAATGCAACACCACTCCGTCGTCCCACACAATTTCAATGTTTCTTCCAAACGTGCGAACTTCTTCAATGGTGTGTCCAAGAACTGGACGAATTCCATCGCAACCAAGGGCATCAAAAGCCAATGTTTGTTTGCCGATTAAGGCGGTGCGAAGAGCAACTGCGGTGCGGTAAACCGAGTTCACTTCAAGCATGAGGAAAGATTATTCACCCCACCCTGTAGTTTGAGGGATCACCCCATGAATGACACTCAAGACGACTCGCAAGACCCGCTCGTTCGACGAGCAGCGCAACGCTATGGAACTGTCGGCGCAATGTTGGCAGGTGGAATGGTGGTGTTCGACAAACTGCTTGGACGAAAACCAAAGCAAGAAGCCGCTGTTGTCATCGAGGCGTCAAGTGAACCAATTGACATCGATAACGATGGCATCACAGTTGAATTAAACGACAATCTCACCGTGCATTCGCCTGCACCAAGCAAGCGAGTTGGCAGTGCTCGAATCGTCAAAAAACGACATAGAACCCAATAAATACAAGGGTTCTATGGTTATGGCAGTTGGCCGACCGAAGCCAGTGCCATGCGTACCAAACGGTCGTGACCGCTGGTCATTTCCTTCACCATTTGTTCCGAAGTTGCCTGAGTTGGCGTGAACCATCCGAGGTCTAAGGCTTGTTGAGTTGGTTGGCAATCGCCAGAAACCGGAACAACGTACGCCAAGCTGACCGCATGATGACGCGGATCGTGAAAACCGCTGATGCTTGGATCGGGAAAGTACTCAACAACCGTGAACGGAGCTGGCTCCAGCGGAACGCGGGGCAACGCAAGAGGTCCTAAGTCTTTTTCGAGGTGACGCAAGATTGCTTCGCGAATGCGTTCGCCCAATAAAACCCGACCTGAAACCACGGTACGACTAATTGACCCGTCTGGCGCTTGGCGCAACAACATGCCCACATGAGTCACTTCCCCCATGTCATTGACCCGCACAGGCACGGCGTCTACGTACACAAGAGGAACTTGGCCACGCACATCATTCAGCGTTTGCGGGTCAAGCCAGTTTGTTTTGACATCAATACTGTCGGTCACAGCGCCTCCTTAATGCGATGTTCCATTGTCCCAGAAATTTCAACATAAGCGTGGAATACCTCATGTGCAGTGAATTCATATGCGAAGGTATCTACATGAATCGCTCATCACTTCTCGACAAACTTTGGATCCCACTCGGCGTCTTTATTCTCCTCGCCGGAGTCGCCCATTTCGCAAACCCCGTCTTCTTCGATGACATTGTTCCCCCATGGTTGCCGCCTAGTGAACGCTTCTGGACATACATCAGTGGACTTGCCGAAATCGCCATCGGAATTGCCGTGTTAATGCCCAAATATCGCAAGATTGGCGCTTTGGCCTCAGTTGCTCTGTTTGTTGCGGTCTACCCCGCCAACATTTTTATGGTGTGGGATTGGCGCGATCGATCAACCGCAGAACAAGTGGTGTCGTGGGTTCGCTTGCCGTTTCAGTTTCTCTTCATCTGGGTGGCATTATTCGTGGCGAGGCAAAACGGCTCACCAGTTGCCGGCAACATACTTCGTTTCCAAAAACGCAAGTAGGCCATCGTGACCGCCTTCGCGGCCAATCCCCGAAGCTTTCACTCCGCCAAACGGCGCCGATGGGTCTGAAACCAGGCCACGATTGAACCCGACCATTCCTGTTTCCAAATCTTCAGCAATACGCATTCCGCGCGCTGCGTCGCGCGTAAATACATAACCAACTAAACCATGTTCGACATTGTTGGCGAGTGACAGCATTTCTTGCTCATCTGAATACGAAACCAACGCAGCTACTGGACCGAAAATTTCATCCTGCAAAATCTCATCGTGCGGCGAAACCCCTGCAAGCACAGTTGCCTGATAACCGAACGCGGGCTCAGTACTTGCCGCGCCGCCGCACAACACTTTGGCTCCACGACTTACCGCACCGGCAACTGCATCAGCAACGCGTTGTTGCTGCGCACGTGATACCAATGGTCCAAGTGTGGTTGACGGGTCCAATCCATCACCAAGTTTGAGCGCGGCCATACGTGCAGTGAATTTGTCGGTGAACTCAGACAATGCATGTTCGTGAACATAGAACCGATTAGCAGCAGTGCAAGCAGCACCACCATTGCGCATTTTTGCGAGCATTGCTCCGTCTACCGCAACATCAATATCTGCGTCTGCACACACAATCAACGGAGCATTACCACCCAGCTCCATACTGCAGTTAATAACGTGCTGTGCTGCCTGAGCAAGCAACAGTGAACCCACACGTGTCGAGCCAGTAAAGCTGAGCTTGCGCACCTTGCCAGAATTCAGCATCGCTTCAACTGCTGGGCCTGGAGGGTCAGCAACCACAACGTTCACAACACCGTTTGGCACTCCCGCACGGCGCAAAATGTCTGCAATTGCAAGGGCGGTTAGTGGCGTATCGTGCGCGGGCTTTAAGACAACAGTGCAACCAGCAGCAAGCGCAGGACCAATTTTTCGCGTGGCCATTGCTGCTGGAAAGTTCCACGGCGTAGCAAGCAATGCAACACCAACTGGCTGACGTGAAACCAGCAACCAATTTGAGCCACTTGGTGCACGGCGGTAGTCGCCATCGATGCGAACTGCCTCTTCGCTGAACCAGCGAAAAAACTCTGCGGCATAGGCAACTTCGGCACGCGCATCGCTCAGTACTTTGCCCATTTCAAGTGTGATGGTTCGAGCGAGTTCTTCTTGCTCAGCGATCATAATGTCAAATGCCTTGCGCAGGATCTCCGCACGCACGCGTGGCGCGGTGTTCTTCCACGGCACAAATGCATCATGGGCCATATCTACCGCGTGCAAGCAATCTGCGATTGATGCATTATCAACTGTGCCAATTGCAAGCCCCGTTGCAGGGTTCAACACTTCAATTTGGGAGGACATGTTTGCTCCTATTTCTGAAGTTCAACACCAGAGATTTGCTTAATTCGGTCGCGCAAAAACTCAAATGCAGTTTTGTTTTCGGCGATCAGCACGTCATCTGCTGGGTGCAGGAACAACGGAGTTGAAATTCGCGCACGCTTGGCAGCTTCGCCGACAGGGTTATTCACTCGGTGTGTAGTGCTTGGGTAATACCCATTTGTTACATAGTCCAACATGTCACCAGCATTGATTGCCACGCTGCCCGGATCGCATGGCACGTCGTGCCACTTCCCGTTCAAATCAAGTACTTGCAAACCAGGCTCATTTGACGCCGGCAACACCGTGATCATGTTGATGTCTTCGTGAGCAGCAGCGCGCACTGCATCTGCCGGCTCGTCGCCGCGCAGTGGTGGGTAATGCAATATTCGTAGCAGCGTGCGACGAGTGCCTTCAATCATCTGCGAAAGCGGCATCGAAAAGTTTTTTGAGATTTCCTCTGGAGTATTTGCCTCAACCCACGTGAGCAGCTCTGCTGCAAGTGACCAACCTGCTTCATACACGGCTGCGGCACTCGCAGACTCATGTTCTGGTTGACGACCCCACGGATACCAGTGGTAATACTCCTTAATATCTTTCACCTCTGCACCAACTGCGGTTTCCGCTTCTTCAAGAGGTCGATAACCATCTTGTTCGGTTTCGCTAGGCAAATAATTCCATTTGCGCTCTGAACGGAAAAAGTCGTGCCATTCGTTCTGCAAACGCAAAACAATGTCGTACGGAATGGGGTGATTAATCAGCACAGCAAAGCCTGTTTCGCGAAGCGACTTCGTGAACTGCTTCGGTGCATCTGGCGATGTGTAGTCGACTA